>NZ_JBEPBI010000314.1:0-7413 GCF_040299045.1 Streptomyces sp. NPDC001027 | reverse complement strand
GCCACGCGCATCCCGGACAGCGGGATGACGTCGAACCAGTCGCCGCCGACCCCGGCGCGGGCCGCGGGCAGATAACGGGAGGCGGCCTCGACGGCGGCGGTGCGCGGCAGCGTCCGCGGCAGCAGGCTGCGCTGCAGGGCGAGGGCCGTCTCGCGTTCGCGGGAGTAGCGGCGCGCGTTGTCGATGCAGACGGCGGCGCGGGTGGTGACCTCCTCCGCCAGCAGCACGTCGTCCGGGGAGAAGGGCTCGGGACGGCGGAACCGGGTGAGGACGGCGACGCCGAGGGTGACGCCCCGGGCCCGGATCGGCACGGACATCGTGGAGTGGATGCCGATCTCCCGGACCCGGGCGGCGCGTGCCGGGTCCCAGGCCAGCCAGGCGTCCAGACCGCCGCCGGCCACCGTGCCGACGATGGTGCGGCCCGCCGTCAGCGAGTCGGCCTGCGGCGATCCGACCGGGTAGTCCTGCGCCTCGCCCGGCTTGGCCACCGCCTCCGGGTTGCCGGGGTTGAC
This sequence comes from Streptomyces sp. NPDC001027, assembly GCF_040299045.1. Taxonomy (NCBI): domain Bacteria; kingdom Bacillati; phylum Actinomycetota; class Actinomycetes; order Kitasatosporales; family Streptomycetaceae; genus Streptomyces; species Streptomyces sp. NPDC001027. The sequence goes on along the minus strand of NZ_JBEPBI010000314.1, from coordinate 6,901 downwards.
CGAGTGATGCGCGGCGCGCCGCAGACCCACCGGCGGGTCGAACCGGGCCGGGGGTTCGCCGTCCTGCGGGTCGAGCAGGTCCACGCTGACGAAGTCGGCGAGCGCGGGCACGCAGACCTCCGCCAGCTCCTGGGCCGTGCGGGTCACGTCGAGGGTGCTGCCGATGCGCACGCTCGCCTCGTTGACCAGCTGGAGCCGTTCACGGGAGCGGTGGTGCTCGGTGAAGTCGTGGGCGGCCAGGCACACCCCCCGGACCCGGCCGGCCGGGTCGGTCAGCGGCGCCATCCGGGCGAGCCAGGCGTGCGCGCGGTCCTCCCCGCCGGTCCGCATGTACGTCTCGACGTCCCGGGCCCGGCCGCTGTGCAGCACCTGCAGCATGTGCCGTTCCAGATCGGCGCTCTGTGACAGGCCGCCGATCTCGGAGAGCCGCAGACCTCTGACACGTCCCTCGGGCAGTCCGATCACGTCGCTCATCGCGTCGTTGATCCGGCGCAGCCGCAGCCGGTCGTCGTAGACCGCCACGGCGCAGGGCGACTGGATCAGGCCCGCCATGGCGAGCAGTTCGTCCGAGGGGGCGGAGCCGCTCCCGGTGAGAGGGGTGACGACGAGCCACTGCCCCGGCCGGCCGTCCTCGGACCGGGTGTGGTGGGCCAGCAGCCAGGTGGGCACCGGCCGGCCGTCGCGGTGGCGCAAAGTCACCGTTCCGTCCCAGCGGGGACGGGTGAGGAGGGGCGGCCGTCCGGTCAGGAGCTCCGCGGCGGGCCGGCCCACGACCTCGTCCGGGGACCAGCCGAGGAGGGTCCGGGCGCCTTCGTTCCACCCGATGAGCGTGCCGACGTCGTCGACGACGGCCCGGGCCGTCGCGGCCTCGTCGAACGGATACTCCGGGCTCATCTCGCCACTCCCACGCGGGCACTCACCGTGAACAGGCAGGTCGCTTCCGTCCAGCCTAGTGCGTCCGGCCCGGGCGCGAATCGCAACCCCCGCGGGGCGGCGGCACAGCGGCCGTGCGCCGCGGTCAAGAGGCAGAATCGGCCGATCTTCCCCGAGCCGGAGCTCAGGGCGCCCCGGTCTCCTCGAAGGTCACCTTCGCCGTGTCCACCGTGCCCGCGCTGCGGCCGGGCGCGCTCTGCCACGACCAGTACAGGTTGGTGTGGGCGATGACCTGCTCCGGGGCCGGAGCGCCGTACTCCCTGAGATCCTCCGTGGTGTGCGCGTCGCCGACCAGCGTCACGTCGTAGCCCCGAACGAGGGCCCCGTGCAGGGTCGAGCGGATGCACGCGTCCGTCTGCGCGCCCGTGACGACGACCCGGCCCACCCCGTGCTCGGCGAGCACCGACTCCAGCTCCGTGTCCTCGAAGGAGTCGAGGTACCCCTTGTGCACGAGCGGCTCCGAGTCGAGGCGGGCCAGCTCCTCGACGAACTGCCAGTTCTCGCTGTCGCGCACCAGGTCGCGGTCCGCGTGCTGCACCCAGACGACCGGCGCCCCCTGCGCACGGGCGGTGTCGATCAACGCGCCGATGTTGGCGATCACTTCGTCGCGCCGGGGCGCGCCCGCCACCACGCCCTTCTGGACGTCGATGACGAGCAGAGCCGTACGCGGCCGGTCGGGCAGGGTGGTCATGGAGTCTCCCGGTGCTCGGAGTGCTGCGCGGACTGTCCACCCTAGGACGCCCCACTGACAACGGCCCTGGGCCGAGGCCTCGCTGTCGAGGTCATTTCGTCCGCACCGTTGACGGGGTGTCATGACTACAACAAGCATGTTCCTCGACCCCTCTCTGGGAGCGCTCCCATGGGCCGCCCGGTCCTGCACGGAGCGTCCCGCGTCCTCCGAGGAGCCCGGACGTGACACGACGCAGAACGGCCCTGCTGTCCCTCGCGGCCCTGCTGGGCGCGGCGCTCACCGCGCTGCCCGCCCAGCAGGCCGGCGCCGACGAGACCGAACAGGTCAGGAACGGCGGCTTCGACACGACCGCCGACCCGTGGTGGACCAACAACGTCACCGCCGGCCTCGCCGACGGCCGGCTCTGCGCGGACGTCCCCGGCGGCACCGTCAACCGCTGGGACTCCGCCGTCGGCCAGAACGACATCACCCTGCAGAAGGGGTCGACGTACCGTTTCTCCTTCCGTGCCTCGGGAGTGCCCGACGGCCATGCGGTGCGGGCCGTCGTGGGCCTCGGCGTCGCCCCGTACGACACCTGGTACGAGGCGACCCCGGTGCTGAGCGCGTCGGGGGACTCGTACGCGTACACCTTCACCGCGCCCGCCGACAGCGCCCAGGGGCAGGTCGCCTTCCAGGTCGGCGGCAGCGCCGACCCCTGGCGCTTCTGCATGGACGACGTGTCGTTGCTGGGCGGGGCGCCGCCCGAGGTGTACGAGCCCGACACCGGACCGCGGGTCCGCGTCAACCAGGTCGCCTATCTGCCCGGCGGTCCGAAGAACGCCACGCTGGTGACGGACGCCGCAAACAGGCTGCCCTGGCGGCTGAAGAACGCCGCCGGGGCGACGGTCGCGCACGGCTGGAGCGTGCCGCGCGGCCTCGACGCCTCCTCCGGGCAGCGCGTGCACACCATCGACTTCGGCGCCTTCCGCAAGGGCGGCGCTGGCTTCACCCTGGTCGCCGACGGCGAGACCAGCCGTCCGTTCGACATCGGCACGGCCGCCTACCGGCGGCTGCGCCTCGACGCGGCGAAGTACTACTACACGCAGCGCAGCGGCATCGCGATCCGCGACGACCTGCGGCCCGGATACGGCAGGGCCGCCGGACACGTCGGCGTCGCGCCCAACCAGGGCGACACCAGGACTCCGTGCCGGACCGGGGAGTGCGACTACGCCCTGGACGTCTCGGGCGGCTGGTACGACGCCGGGGACCACGGCAAGTACGTCGTCAACGGGGGCATCGCGGTGTGGGAGCTGATGAGCACCTACGAACGCTCCCTCCACGCCCGCACCGGGCGCCCGGCCGCGCTCGGCGACGGCACGCTCGCCCTGCCCGAGAGCGGCAACAGGACGCCGGACGTCCTCGACGAGGCCCGCTGGGAGCTGGACTTCCTGCTGAGGATGCAGGTGCCGGCCGGTCAGCCGCTGGCGGGCATGGCCCACCACAAGGTCCACGACCAGCAGTGGACGGGGCTGCCGCTGATGCCGGCCGCCGACCCGCAAAAGCGCGAGCTGCACCCGCCGACGACCACCGCGACCCTCAACCTGGCCGCTGCCGCCGCCCAGGCTGCCCGGCTCTACAAGCCCTACGACAAGGCGTTCGCGGCGAAGGCGCTGAAGGCGGCGCGCACCGCCTGGGCGGCCGCCCAGGCGCACCCGAAGGTGTACGCCGACCCGGCCGACGGCACCGGCGGCGGCGCCTACAACGACGACGACGCGACCGACGAGTTCTACTGGGCGGCGGCCGAGCTGTACCTGACCACGGGCGAGAAGCAGTACGCCGACTTCGTCGCCGCCTCGCCCGTGCACACCGCCGACGTGTTCCTCCCGTACGGCTTCGACTGGTCCCGCACGGCAGCCGCCGGCCGGCTCGACCTCGCCCTCGTGCCCAGCCGGCTGCCCGGACGGGACGCGGTGCGCCGGTCGGTGGTGCGCGGCGCGGACTCCTATCTGGCCGCCCTCGCGGCGCAGCCGTACGGGATGCCCTACGCGCCCGACGGCAACCGTTACGACTGGGGTTCCAGTCACCAGGTCCTGAACAACGCCGTGGTGATCGCCACCGCCTACGACCTGACCGGCGCGTCGAAGTACCGTGACGGGGCCGTCCAGAGCATGGACTACGTCCTCGGCCGCAACGCCCTCAACATCTCGTACGTCACCGGCTACGGCGAGGTGAACTCCCACCGTCAGCACAGCCGTTGGTACGCCCACCAGCTCGACCCGAACCTGCCGGACCCGCCGGCCGGGACGCTCGCCGGCGGACCGAACTCGAGCATCCAGGACCCCTATGCGCAGAGCAAGCTCCAGGGGTGCGTCGGGCAGTTCTGCTACATCGACGACATCCAGTCCTGGTCGACGAACGAGACGGCGATCAACTGGAATGCGGCGCTGGCCCGGATGGCGTCCTTCGTGGCGGATCAGCAATAGGACGCGACCGATCGGGAGCGAGCACGGACGAACACCTTCTGGTACCGCGCGGCCGTCAGTTTGACCTGGGGTGATTTACGAGTAAGTACCCACGCGGTACCGTGAAGGGCATGCCAGCCCTCAATGTGGAGTTCAGCGATCGCGAGCTGGAGGACCTGCGGCAGATCGCCAAGGAACGCGGTACGTCGATGAAGGCACTCGTGCGGGAGGCGGCCGCGGCCGACATCGCGCGGCACCGGGCGCTGCAGGAGGGCGCGGAGGAATTCCGCAGGTTCTTCGCGTCCCACGCCGACGAGTTCGCGGCCGCCTTCCCCGAAGACGAACGCTCCGCCAGGAGCGAGGGGCGGGTCGCCTGACCGATGACAGCCGTCATCCACATCGACGTGCCCTGGCTGCTCCAGCGCCATGAAGAGGTCCTGCCCGAGCAGCCCACCGTCAACGACTTCTCGGCCCTGGTCGCCGCCGTCGCCCGGCACCGGGTCGACCCGCCCAAACTGGGCGTGGACTCCGACCCCGCCTGGCGCGCCGCCGCGCTGCTGCACACGCTCACCCTGCTCAGGCCCCTGCCCTCGGCCAACGCCCGCTTCGCCTGTGCGACGGCGGTGGCGTACATGTTCACCAGCGGCGTCGGCATCGATCCGCCGTACGGCGCGCTCGTCGACCTCGCCCGGGATCTCCTCGACGGGAAGACCGACGTGTACGGCGCGGCGGACCGGCTGCGCTCCTGGCAGATATAGCGGGGGTTTCCACGGGACGCCGAAGGGGAGTCCTTCCGGGCCGCCGGCCGAGGGCGGGAGGAACAGGGCCGGCGGCCGTTTCGCGCAGGAGAGCCGCCGTCCTGCGCGGGGCCTTTCGAGGAAGTGGCCGGTTCCAGCCAACTACCCGGGCCGGTGCGGCGGGAGCGTGCGCGGAGCCCTGCCGTGTGCGCGTGTTTCACACGGGGCGCACCAACGGATTCCGACCGGAACGCCGGGCCTTGCGGAAAGGCGCTGTACGAGGTGGGAGCCGCTTTTCGCTTATCGACTTTCCATCAACAAAGGGCGCCTTCGACGCTCGCCTTGTTGCGCGCGACTTAGTTGTGCAAAGGTGAACCACCCGTGCGGGGGGTCGAGGCCGGGCCCCCTGCGTTCGTCGGCGGAGGCGAATTGGCGCTCCCTGCCCGCACCGAACAGGTACGTACCAAAGGAATTCGCTCAGTGCCCACCGCCCAGCCTCCGCTTCCGCCCTACCCCCCGCCGGGCCAGGGCCCCGGAGAGTCCGACGAGTCCCTCGCCGCCGGGATACGCGGCGGCGCGGACAGCGAGGTCGCCCAGTCCACGGCGCTGCTGATCGCCCGGCACTGGCGACCGGTGCACGAGTACGCCGTCATCTGCCTCGCCTCCTCCGGCAGCGTCGCGTCGATGATCACCGCCGCCGCCTTCCACCAGGTCTTCGACCGGCTCAAGCTGGGCGAGCCGGGCACCGCGCTGCGCCCCCGACTGCTGGTGACCGTCCGGGACATGGCCCGGCTGTGGTCCGCCGACGAGCAGCTGTCCGGCGTCCTGCCGGTGCTGCGCAAACCCGCCGGGGCCCGCGGCATGCGCACCGCGCAGTCCATGACGCCGGAGAACCGGGTGCTGGCGGAACGCTCGTTCCAGGGCCTCCCCGCGGTCGCCCGCTGCGTGCTGTGGCACGTGGAGGTCGAGGCCGAGCAGATCACCGTCGCGGCAGGCCTGCTCGGCATGGACGGCGAGACCGTGACCGCGGCCCTCGAACAGTCCCGCGACAAGCTCCGCGAGGGCGTCGTGCGCGCCCACCGGGAACTCGCGCCGAGCAAGGACTGCCGCTTCTACAACCGGCTGCTGGACGTGCCCATCCGGCGCGGCGGCGAACTCCTGCCCGACGTGCGCAAGCACCTGGACGAGTGCCGCTACTGCCGCTCGGCCGCCGAACAGCTCGGCGGCTTCGAGAGCGGCCTCGGCCTGCTGCTCGCCGAGGCGGTGCTCGGCTGGGGCGCCCGCCGCTACCACGACACCCGGCCCGGCCGCTCCCGCCAGCAGACCGTGCGCCTCAAGGGCTCGGCGCGGCACCGCGGGGGCGGTACACGGGGCCGGCGCGGCGCGCTGCTCTCGAAGATCCCCTCGCCGCGCCGGCGCTCCTCCGACGGCCCGCGCTCGGCGCGCAGGCTGTTCGCCGGCGTCGGCCTGGCCTCCGCGGGCCTGGTGACCACCCTGCTCGCGGCCGGCATGTGGACGGACGGCGGGGCCGACCCCGCCTCCTCCAGCAGCGGCGCCCCCGGCTCCGACTCGCAGGCCGCCAGTGCCTCGCCGACCGCCCCCGGCACCGCCCGCCTGCCCGCCACGCCGCGGCAGACCCGGCTGCGCAACGCCGCCGCCGACCTGTGCCTTGACGTGCGCGGCGAGGTGAAGGCGGGCGCCTCCGTCGAGCTGGCGGGCTGTTCGTCCGAGGCGGCGCAGCGGTGGTCGTACGGCGACGACGGGCAGATGCGCAGTGCGGCCCGGCCCGATCTGTGCGTCGACTCGCACGTGGACGCCGGCGTGGTCATCCTCGGCGCGTGCGCCGACGCCACCGACGCCCGCGGCGACGACGTCCGCTACGACCTCACCGTCCAGGGCGAGCTGCTGCCCCGCTGGGACGACGCGCTGGCGCTTGCCCCGGCCGGTGAGAACGCGGGCAGCGACGTGGTGGTGAAGGTGCGCGACCACTCGGCGAGTCAGCGCTGGCTGACCGACGGCCCCTCGGCGAGCCCGGGCTCGCTCGCGGTCGCCGGCACCGGCGAGCCGCCCCCGGCCCGGCCCGTCCGGGCCGAGCCCGT
>NZ_JBEPBI010000313.1:0-7419 GCF_040299045.1 Streptomyces sp. NPDC001027 | reverse complement strand
GTGCGGGTGTGTCGTCGTTCGGGATCAGCGGCACCAACGCGCACGTCATCCTGGAGGACGTCACCGACGAACCGCACACCGACCAACCGCACACCCACGATCTGCACGCCGTCCCCTCGCGGACTCAGGCACAGGCACCGGCGCCGGTCCCCTGGATCGTCACCGGTCGTAGCCGGGACGCCCTGCGCGACCAGGCCGCCCGTCTGCTCGACCACGTGAGCGCACACCCCGAAGTCGCCGTCGCCGACGTCGCGTTGGCGCTGGCGACCACCCGGACGCCGTTCGCCCACCGGGCCGTCCTCGTCGGCGACGACCACGACGGTCTCGCGGCCCGGCTGCGAGCGCTGGTCGAGGGGACGCCGCTGCCCGGCACGGTCACCGGCGCCGCACGCGCAGGCGGCCGTACCGCCTTCCTGTTCACCGGCCAGGGCTCCCAGCGGCCCGGCATGGGCCGCGAACTGCACGCCGCCCACCCGGTGTTCGCCCAGGCCTTCGACGCCGTGTGCGAACGCGTTCCCGGACTGCGGGCGGTGGTCCTGGGAGACGACGCCGAACTCCTGAACCGCACCGAGCACGCACAGCCCGCCCTGTTCGCCTTCGAAGTGGCCCTGTACCGCCTGCTGGAGTCGTGGGGCGTGCGCCCGGACCACGTCGCCGGCCACTCCGTCGGCGAGATCGCCGCCGCCCACGTCGCCGGAGTGTTCTCCCTCGACGACGCCTGCGCCCTGGTCGCCGCCCGCGGCCGGCTCATGCAGGCGCTTCCCTCCGGCGGCGCGATGGCGTCGATCCGGGCCACCGAGCAGGAGGTGACGCCGCTGCTGTCCGGACGCGAACGCGAAGTCGGCATCGCCGCCCTCAACGGGCCCTCCGCGACCGTCGTCTCCGGCACGGCGGAGGCGGTCGCCCGGATCTGCGAGCATTTCGAGGCGGCCGGACGGCGCACGACGCGGCTGCGGGTCAGCCATGCCTTCCACTCCCCGCTGATGGATCCCGCACTCGACGACTTCCGGGCCGTCGTCGCCGGCATCGCCTACGACGAGCCGACCTTGTCCGTCGTCTCCGCGCGCACCGGCGAACCGGCTCCCGTCGGTCTGCTCACCGACCCCGAGCACTGGGTGCGACACCTCCGCGAGCCGGTCCGCTTCCACGACTGCGTCACCCGGTTGCACGGCCTCGGCGTCCGCCGCTTCCTGGAGGTCGGGCCGAACGGTTCGCTCACCGCGCTCGCCGAGACGGCGCTCGCCGAGACGGAGTCCGACACGGCCGACACCGTGTTCACGGCAGCCGTCCTGCGGGACGAGCCCGAGACCGGGGGTCTGCTCCGCGCCGTGGGCGCCCTGTTCGCATACGGCGCCGAGCCCGACTGGACGGCGATCCTCCCCGGCGCCCGCGCCGTGCCGTTGCCCACCTACGCCTTCCAGCGGCAGCGGTTCTGGCTGCCGACCGCGGCCTCGGCGGGCGACCCCGACGCCGCCGGACTGCATCCCGCCGACCACCCGTTCCTGTCGGCCGAGGTAGCCCGCGCGGGCTCGGACGAGCTGCTGTTCACCGGGCGGCTGTCACTGCGCAGCCACCCCTGGCTCGCCGACCACGCCGTCCTCGGGCAGGTCATCCTGCCCGCCACCGGCTACCTCGACCTCGTCGTGCACGTGGGCGACCGCACCGGCTGCGGCCACCTGAGCGAGCTCACCCTGCTCAGCCCGCTCGTCGTGCCCGCCGAGGGCGCCGTCCACCTCCAGGTCACCGTGGACGCCGCCGACGAGCAGGGCCGTCGTGCCGTCGCCGTGTGGTCGCGGCTCTCGGCGGGCGAGGGGGAATGGCAACGGCACGCCCAGGGCGTCCTCGCCCCGCAGACGGGGTCCGTGCCGACCGACGGCCTCACCGCCTGGCCTCCGCCCGGAGCCCTGGTCGTCTCCGACGAGGACCCCTACGCGGCCTTCGCCGCCGCGGGCTTCGCCTACGGTCCGAGCTTCCGCGGCCTGGGCCGCGTGTGGGAGCGCGGCGAGGAGGTGTACGCCGAGGTCGCGTTGCCGGAACACTGCCGGGAGGACGCCTCCCGGCACGCCCTGCATCCCGCTCTGTTCGACGCGGCCGTCCAGGCTCTGCTGGTCAGACGTCCCGGGCTGCGGGGCGACGACGAGGACACGGCGCCGATGCTGCCGTTCGCGTGGACCGGGCTGACCCTGCACGCTGCCGGAGCGACCGCGCTGAGGGTGCGCCTGACCCCCGCCGGCCACGACCACGGCTACCGGGTCCTGGTCACCGACACCACCGGCCGGGCTGTCGCCACCGCCGACGCGATCACCCTGCGCGAGGTGTCCGCCGCCCCGGCCGCCGGGACGGCCCGACCCGAACTGCTGCGCCTGGACTGGCAGGAGACGCTTCCCGTCCCCGACCCGCCCGCTCCGCGCACGGTGCGCTGGATCGTCCTCGGCGAGGGCGACGACCGGGTGGTGGCCTCCCTCGACGCGACCGGCGTCCACGTGGAGACCTATGCCGACCTCGAGTCGCTCGCCAAGGCCCTCGACACCGGCATGACGATGCCCGACGTGGTCGTCGTCGCACCGGAGACGTGCCACGTCGGCGATCACGCCGTGCCCGAGGCGTTGCGGGGCCGGCTGTCCCGCACCCACGAGGTGATGAGCGGCTGGCTCGCCGACGAGCGGTACACCGACGCCCGGCTCGTGTTCGTCACCCGCCGCGCGGTGACGGCGGGCCGGGACGACGCATCCGAAGGCACGGCCCTGCCGGACGTGACCGCTGCCGCCCTGTGGGGGCTGGTCCGCGCCGGACAGACCGAACACCCCGGCCGGTTCCAGTTGGTGGACCTGCCCGGCGGGGCCGAGGCCGGCGACGGGGCCGCACTGCTCGGAGCGATCGCCTCCGGTCGCCCGCACAGCGCGATCCGCGACGGACGGGTCCTGCACTCCGACGCCGTGCCCGCCGCCCCCGGCGTCGCACCCGACCTCGCCGCGGGCACCGTCCTCGTCACCGGCGCCACCGGCGCCCTCGGCCGGGCCGTCGCCCGCCACCTCGTCACCCGGCACGGTGTGCGTTCGCTGCTGCTCGCCGGACGCCGCGGCCCCGCCGCGGACGGCGCGGACGCTCTGGTGTCCGAGCTGACGGAGCTGGGCGCCCGAGTACGGCTGGAGGCCTGCGACGTCGCCCGGCTGTCCGATGTCGAGCGGCTGTTGACCCACGTGCCCGCGGACGCCCCGCTGACCGGGGTGATCCACGCGGCCGGTGTCACCGACGACGCCGTCCTGACCGCGCTCGACGGGACGCGCTTCGACACGGTGCTGCGCCCGAAGGCGGACGGCGCCTGGAACCTGCACCGGGCCATGGCGGACCACCGTCCGGCCGCGTTCGTGCTGTTCTCCTCGGCGGCGGGCGCCTTCGGCGCCCCCGGCCAGGCCAACTACGCGGCGGCGAACGCCTTCCTCGACGGCCTCGCCGCTCTCAGGCACTCACTCGGACGCCCCGCGGCGTCCGTCGCCTGGGGGCTGTGGAGCGACGACAGCGGCATCACCGCCCGTCTGTCCCGAACCGACCGGGGCCGGCTGAGCCGCGGCGGTCTGCGTCCCCTGGCCACCGAGGACGCCCTCGCTCTACTCGACGACGCCCTCACCACGGCCGATCCCGCGGTGATCGCCGTCGCCACCTCGTCGGGCCGGGCCGGGGTCCGTTCGATGCTGCGGCCCGGCGGCGCGGCGGCGCGACGCAGGAGCGCGTCCGGTCCGGCCGAGCCGGCCGGCCCGTCCCTCCTGGCCGGACGCTCCCCCGACGAGGGCCGCACCGTGCTGCTCGGTCTGGTGCGCGACCTCGCCGCCACCGTGCTGGGGCACGCGGGCGTGGACGAGGTGGAGCCCGACCGGCTCTTCACCGAACAGGGCTTCGACTCCCTCACGGTGGTCGAACTCCGCAACCACCTCGCCACCGCCACCGGCCTGAAGCTGGCGCCGACCCTGCTGTTCGACCACGCCACGCCGGAGGCCCTCGCCGCCCATCTGCACGGCCGGCTCGCCGAGCGGGCCGCTCAGGAGACCGGCCCGAAGGAGACCGCCGGGGCCGCGTCGGACATCCGTCCCGAGGACACCCTCGGGGGCCTGTTCAAGCAGGCCTGTCTCGACGACCGTGTCGACGACGGCTTCACCCTGCTCCAAGCGGCGGCGGAACTGCGTCCCACCTTCACCTCGCCCGACGAACTCCCCGGTCTGCCCGGGGCGATCCGGCTCTCGGCGGGCGGCGCCGCGGCGCCGCTGGTGTGCTTCAGCTCGTATGTGGCCCTCGCCGGCGTCCACCAGTACGCCCGGTTCGCGTCGCCGTTCCGCGGCCGGCGCGACGTCTGGGCGCTGCCCACCCAGGGCTTCGGCACGGGTGAGGCGCTGCCGGCGACCTTCGACGCGGTGGCCGACCTGCACGCCGACGCCGTACGGCGAACCGTCGGGGACGTCCGGCCGGTCCTCCTGGGCTCGTCGTCCGGTGGGGTCCTCGCGCTCTCCGCCGCCCGGCGGATGCAGGAGCGCGGCGCCCCGCCGGCCGCCGTCGTCCTGCTGGACACCTATATGCCACGGGCCGACTCGCCGTTCCTGCGTTTCTCCCAGCAGATGCTCAGCGGCATGTTCGAACGGGAGTCGATGTTCGCGCACATGGACTCGGCCCGGCTCACGGCGATGAGCTGGTATGTCGCGATGATCGGGGAATGGGAGCCGGGCCCCCTGGAGTGCCCCGTGCTGCTGGTGCGCTCCAGCGAGCCCCCGGTGCCTGCGGCCCCCGGTGAGGAGATGCGGCCCGAGGAGTGGCAGACGTCCTGGGACCGGGCCCAGACCGTCCTCGACGTCCCCGGCAACCACTTCACGATGATGGAGGACCACGCCCGCTCCACCGCCGGGGCCACCGACGACTGGCTCACCGCCCGAGGCGCCTGACCGCCCGCCCGACACCGACGGCCCTGCCCCTCGACGGGGGCAGGGCCCATGGCCTTGCCTGCGTGCCTGCTGCGTGCCTGCTGCCTGCCCATCGCCGGGCCGGGTTTAGAGAAAGACCTAGTGCCGCCCTCGACATACTGCTTGGCAAAGATCGGGACCGATCTCTGCCGCTCCTCGTGCCCGACGGCGCCTGGGGGATGGCGGCCCCGGATTGTCAGAGTCCGTCCATCCTCCCCTGTGATTGGAAGCCGAGCTGTGACTGAAGAACCCTCCGTCGCACTTGTCCGCCCGCTGCACGAGATCCTGACGCACCACGCACTGCAGCGAGCGGACGAGCGGGTTTTCCAGGACTCCCGGCGGTCCGTCACCTACGGTGCTCTGGAGCGGCGCACCCGGTACCTGGCAGGGCACCTCGCCGCACTCGGGGTCGGACGCGGTGACCGTGTGCTGCTGCGCATGGGCAACCGGGTCGAGATGGTGGAGAGTTATCTCGCCGTCACGCGCGCGGGAGCCGTCGGCGTGCCGGTCGACCCACGCTCCTCCGACTCCGAGCTCGCCCACCATCTCCTCGACAGCGGCGCCCGCACGGTGATCAGCGGCGCTGCGCAGATACCCCAGCTGCTGAGGACCAGCCGGAGCAGTGGGCTGGACTGCCGTCTGATCGTCGTCGGCGCCGCCGAGCCGGTGGCGGGCGCCGCCGACTTCGAGCACCTCGCCGTCACTCCGCCGCCCGCCGACCCGCGGGACGACCTGGAGCTGGACGAGACGGCCTGGATCCTGTACACCTCCGGCACGACCGGACGCCCCAAGGGCGTGGTGACGACCCAGCGCAAGTCCCTCTGGGCCACGGCCGCATGCACCCAGCCGATCCTCGGCCTGTCCGCGGACGACCGCCTGGTGTGGCCGATGCCGCTGTACCACGCCGCCTCGCACAACATCGGCGTGCTCGCCACGCTGGCCGTCGGGGCGTTCGCCCACATCCTGGAGGGCTCGGCCCCGGACGAGATCATGGAGACCGTCCGCAGCGAGCAGGCCACCTTCCTGGTCGGCTCTCCCACCACGTACCACCGCATGGTGGACATCGCGCGCGAGCGCGGCCTCGAACTGCCGCAGCTGCGCGTGTGCATGGCGGCCGGCTCGGCCTGCCCGACCGAGCTGCACGAAGCCTTCGAGGACACCTTCGGCATCCGCCTCCTGGACAGCTACGGCAGCAGCGAGACCGGCGGCGCCATCACCACACAGGCACTCACCGGACCACGCGTCCTCGGCGCCGCCGGCGCCCCGCTGCCCGGCCTGACGCTGCGTCTGACGGACGCGCAGACCGGCGAGGAGGTGACTGCCGGTCAGGAGGGCGAGATCTGGGTGCACAGCCCGGCCACCATGACCGGATATCACAACGCCCCGGAAGCGACCCGGGCCGTGCTCGTGGACGGCTGGTACCGCACCGGCGACCTCGGCCGGCAGGATCCCGCCGGGAATCTCACCATCACCGGCCGCGTCAAGGAGCTCATCGTCCGCGGCGGCGAGAACATCCACCCCGCGGAGGTGGAGCACGTCCTGGCCGGGGTGCCCGGCGTGGCCGAGGCCGCGGTGGCGGGCAAGCCGCACACCGTACTGGGCGAGGTACCCGTCGCCTACCTGGTGCCGGGTCCGGAAGGCCCCGAGGGCATCGATGCCCGGGAGCTCCTGGAAACCTGCCGCCGGGAGCTCTCCTACTTCAAGGTGCCCGACGAGTTCCACGTCATCGACGACATCCCGCGTACAGCGACGGGGAAGACCGCCCGCCGGCAGCTGGCCGAGCTGCCCGCGACGCTGCTCGTCGTCAATCCGTCGGTGAGCGTCCGCCCCGACCTTGCCGCCGAGGGACCGACCGGAACAGCGCGCGCCGTGTCCCCGGAGTCCGCCGGCTCCGTCCTCCCGACGTCGCGGCACGGGCTCCTCGGCCTGGTGCGCTCCGTGGCGGCGGACGTCCTCGGCCTGCCCGTCGAAGAGGTGGCCGCCGACCGCCCTCTGCACGAACTCGGTTTCACCTCCCTGTCCGCCGTGACCCTCCGCGACCGGCTGTCGACCGCCTCCGGTCACCGTCTCTCAGCCGCGGTGGCCTACGACTACCCGACCCCGCAAGCCCTCGCGCGGTACCTCGACGGCCTGGGGGAGGGCGGCCCCGGCGCCGAGAGCGCGGAGGACGCGGAGGAGACGGCTGTGACGGAGCAGTCGGACGAACCCATCGCCATCGTGGCGATGGGCTGCCGTCTGCCCGGCGGTGCCCGGACGCCCAGCGAGCTGTGGGACCTGCTCGTGGCGGAGACCGACGCGGTCGGTCCGCTTCCCGACGACCGGGGCTGGAACCTGGACCGGCTCCTGGGCGACGAGGGCAGCGGCGGTGGGAAGTCGTCCGCCCGGCAGGGCGCGTTCCTCGACGACGCCGGGCGGTTCGACGAGGCGTTCTTCGGGATATCGCCGCGTGAGGCGCTGGCGATGGATCCGCAGC
>NZ_JBEPBI010000312.1:0-7435 GCF_040299045.1 Streptomyces sp. NPDC001027 | reverse complement strand
CGTATCACCCGACCATGATCCACCACTCAAGATCAATTGAAGACACGACCTAGGACTCCAGGGGCTGAGCCGCCCGAAGAGCGCTACCCTACCGGTCCTCGACCAGCCCACCCCAGCAGCAATCTGTCCCAGCGGCCGTTCCATAGGGCATCCGGTGTCGAAATGTGCCTCGAACTACGCTGCCCAGTCGGCCATTCTTCGGAGATTGCAGCGGCTTTCGCCTGATCATGTGCTCCGACCAAGGTGCACGATCGAGACGAAGGCCGTGAGAGTGAGTCTGCTGCCTGACGCGGGTCCCGGGGAGGCGTTCGCGCAAGCGTCACGCCTCCGCGAGGACTTATTCGACTGTCTGACCGCGCGCGGGGACGAACTGTTCGAGCTTGTGGACGCGTTGCTGTGCGCGGACGGGCCGGTGACCTCGCCGGTGGACCTGACGCTGGTGGCCGAGCACAGGCGTGGGCACGGCGCGATGCACGAGGCGCTGAACTGCGGGACCGTCGACGTGCCCCGGCTGCGGCAGGTGCTGGCCGGTCTGCCGATGCCGCAGGCCGCCGACGGGCGCATGGTCTTGGCGGTCGACGTCAGCAACTGGCTCCGCCCCGACCGCGCCGACCAGCGCAGACCGCCTGTTCTGCCACGTCTACGGCCGCAGCGGACGCTCCTCGGACCAGTTCATCCCCGGCTGGCTGTACTCCTTCGTCGCCGCCCTCGAATCGGGCCGGACGTCCTGGTGTCAGCTCCTGTACGCTGTCCGTCTCGGCCCCGAGGACGACGTCGCCGAGGTCACCGCCGCGCAGCTGCGCCGGGTGGTCGAGGACCTGATCGAGATGGGCCGCTGGCACGTCGGCGACCGCGACATCCTCATCGTCTTCGACGTCGGCTACGACGCCCCGCGCATGGTCCACCTCCTCGACGGCCTCCCGGTCGAAGTGCTGGGTCGGATGCGCGCCGACCGCGTCATGCGACGGCCGACGCCCTCGCCCAAGGAGTACGCCCTGGCCTATCCTCAGGGCGGACGACCGCCGAAGCACGGCAAGGAGTTCCGTTTCGCCAAACCGGACACCTGGGGCAAGCCGGACGCGGCTTCCGTGCAGGTCACCGACCGGTACGGCACCGTCCACGCGATGGCCTGGGACCGCATCCACCCCCGCCTGACCACCCGCTCCGCGTGGATCGACCACACTGGCGAACTCCCCATCATCGAAGGCACGCTGATCCGCCTCCAGGTCGACCGCCTGCCTGGCGGAGGCGACCCGCTCCCGCTCTGGCTCTGGTCCTCCGCCACCGGCCTGAACAGCCAGGACGTCGACGTGCGCTGGCAGGCGTTCCTGAGGAGGTTCGACATCGAGCACCTCTTCCGGCTGATGAAACAGACCCTCGGGTGGACCCGCCCGAAGCTCCGTACCCCCGAGGCAGGCGAGCGCTGGACCTGGCTGATCATCGCCGCACACACCCAAATCCGCATTCTGCGCAGTGCCGCCGCCGATCTGCGGCGGCCGTGGGAGAAGCCCGCCGAGCCCGGCCGGCTCACCCCGGCCCGAGTCCGCCGGGGGTTCAGAAACCTCCGCCCACATCTCATCTGCCCGGCTCGTGCACCGAAGCCCTCAACACCCGGACCAGGCAGGTCACTTGGCTCGAAGAACCGGCGGCCCGCCCACCCGCTACGACGTGGGCAAGACCGTGAAACGACCCGAGAGCATCACCGAACGAAACCGACTCAGACCACAAAGGACAAGCTCAGTGCCTGTTCCATATCTCCGGTTCTGGGTAGCCTTGACGCCTAGGCTGGCCGGGTGTCCGAGGGTGCCGGGCGGACCGGAGAGCGGGTGTGCGGGGGCTGTAGTGAACGGCTGAGGCCGGGGGCGCGGCCCGATGCGGTGTTCTGTTCTGCGGTGTGTCGTGCCAGGCAGTGGCGTCGGGTCCGTCGGCTACGGAGGCGGGTGGCGGCCGAACTGGGCGGCGACGGGCTGGCCGAGTGCCTGGTCTGCGGGGCGACTTGGGTGGTGGGGGTGGACCGGCGGTCGAACGCCGTTTACCGCTCGCGGCGGTGCGTGACAAGGGCCTGGAGGGCCCGGAAGGATTCGTACGGCGAACGGTCACGGTGACCGTTGCGCGAACACGCACGAATCGCACTTCTGATTGAATACCGGTCACTTCCGGCCAATCGTTGTGATCATAGGATTTTCGGTCTGACTCTCGGGTTCGAGAGGCGGGCTGTGTCTCGTCACGGTCAACGGCCGTGCCCGGCCCGCGGGTTGGGGTGAGAACAGTGCCCGAGGAGATCGAGAAGGCCGGCGACGGCGACAGGGTCGGCACTGTCAGCGCGAGCCGATACGCGCAGATCGTGGCGGAGCTGCGGAAGCTGGTGGAGACGGCCAGCCGCATCCAGTTCGCGATCGGCGACTACGCGATGGAAGTCGAGCCGATGCGCGAGTACGGCGGCCAGGAGAGGAGCGAGGCGCCGTTCACGGTGAAGGAGTCGCTGTTCCGGCTGGCCGAGGACATCGGGGTGTCGTACTCGATGGTGAACCAGACGAGGTGGACGGCTTCCAGGTGGCCAGAGGATCGCCGGGTCGCCGGCGTCTCCTACACGGTCCACCGGATCCTGGCGGGGATCGCGGACGAGGAGGAGCGGTTCGAGGCGATCGGCACCCCGCCGGCGGGGAAGTCGCGGTGGACGCCGGACGAGGCGAACCGGCGGGCCGGCCGTCAGGTCGTCAAGCCGGTCACCCCGCAGGAGAAGGTCAGCGCGATCCACACGCTCGCCAAGGACGAGGAGGTCGCGGCGACGGTGACCGGTGACCTGCTGCGCCGTCCGGCCGTAGTCGCGCAGGTCAAGCCCGCCGACAAGGTGAGGGCGGTGGAGGAGTTGTCCCGCGAGGACGAGGTCGCCGCCGCGATCGCCCCGGACATCCTGCGGCGCCCCGCGGTCGTCGCGAAGGTCAAAGCGGCCGACAAGGTGAAGGTCGTCGAGGAGCTGACCCGGGACGAGACCGTCGCCGCGGAGGTGACCACCGGTCTGCTGCGCCGCCCGGACGTCGCGTTTAAGGCGATGGGCGACGACACCGCCCGCCACCAGGTCAACCGGGCCCAGGTCGAACGCGGGCAGCAGGCCCGCGAGGACTTCGAGGAGAACAACCCACTCGCCCCGGCGATCCGCGCGATCGACCGCTCGGTGGAGTTCCTCGACCTGGTCACCGCCTGCCACGCGTTCGTCGTGGCGGCCGGCCGTGTCGTCCCGGGTCTACGCGACCGGCAACTCGGTGACGACGAACGCGTCCTGGTTCACGAGAACGTCGCCCGGGTGCGGGCCACCCTTGACTGGATCGAGACGGCCGTCGACACCGGGAAGGTCGACGTCGACGGCGAACTGGCCCGGCTCCTGCAAGGCGAATAGCCGGTGCCACGCCCTTCCGAGCGCAGATCGGCAGCCTCCCAGCGGCACGCCGACACCGTCCGGTTCGTGCTCTTCGAGGCCCGCCCGGCCGGGCTGACCTTCCCCCAGCTCGTCCGCTCCGGCGAGCTGACACCCAGCCAGACCCGCGCGGGCTTGGCCTGCCTGCGAGACATCATCTCCGAACGGGGCTGGCCGCCCCTGATCTGGACGAAGAAGGACGGCTACCGCTTCTGCACCGACACCGCCGAACTCCAGGCATACGAACTCTCGATCGTGAGGGAGAAGCTCACCGAGATCCGCCGGTTCATCACCGCCGTCGTCGGCCCGCACGCCGCTCTCCAGCCGAACGGACGGTGGATCAAACACCTCAACACCCAGCTCGGCTCGGTCGAGTCCACGCTCGACATCATCACCGAGTACATCAACACCTGACCGGGTTTGGGGACGGCACGGCCGTCCCCCAACCCCCGCCTTCGGAAGGGAGGTTGAGTTGTCCCGGCACCGCTGCTACCCCTCCGACACCTACGACGACGAATGGGCCCTCATCGAGCCCCTCCTCCCGCCGCCGGCCTGCGAGTCCCTCAAGGGGGGACGCCCCGAGAGGCACCCACGCCGCGAGATCGTCGACGCCATCCGCTACGTCGTGGACACCGGCTGCAAGTGGAGAGCCCTGCCCAGGGACTTCCCGCCCTGGCGGACCTGCTACAACTTCATGGCCCGCTGGGCAGCCGCCGGAGTCGTCGGACAGATCCGCGACCAGCTGCGCAAACGCATCCGCCGCGAGATGGGCCGAGCCCCCGGCGCGGTCGCCACCGTCATCGACTCCCAGTCCGTCAAGGCCGCCGAGACCGTCGGGCGCGACTCGCGCGGCTACGACGGCGCCAAGAAAATCAACGGATGCAAGCGACACCTGGTCGTCGACACCAAGGGCCTGCCACTGTTCGTGATGGTCACCCCTGCCGACACGACCGACCGCGACGCCGCGAAGGAAGTCCTGTTCAGGCTGCGGCTGATGCATCCTGAGATCACCATCGTCTGGGCCGACTCCGGCTATGCCGGACAGCTCGTGACCTGGGCGAAGGCCCACCTGAACCCGACGCTCAAGACCATCAGCCGTCCGAAGGACGCCACCGGATTCGTCATCCTGCCCCGTCGCTGGGTTGTGGAGCGGAGCCTGGCCTGGATCATGCAAGCCCGCCGTCACGCCCGGGACTACGAACGGCTCATCCAGCACTCGGAATCTTTGATCACCTGGGCCGCGATCACACTGATGACCAGGCGCATCACCCGCCGGTCCTCCCGCAGGAGGACACAGCCCGCCTCGTATGAGGCCAACCGGGACTGATCGTTCTCAAGTTCACGGTCGGCAACGCCACCAGGACAGGCCCGTCCTACCGGCCGGGAGCTTACTTTCCCACGAACTTCCCTGAAGCCGCAGATTGTTCAGCCTCTGAGTCGCCGCACGGCTCTGCAGGTGAGAAGTGAGACTGCTCGGCAGGTACTTTCTGACGCCAGTGACGCGGTGGTGGAAGCGTCCGGATGCTAGTCCGCCTGCAGGACGAAGAAAAGAACAGGAAGCACAGGAAGCGCGGCTTGGCCACGATGGCTTCGGGAACAGCTCACGGGCGGCTGGACCAGGCTCCGGCTCGCTGATGACGGTGATCCGGAAACCGGCTCCGGTGAAAACCTCGATCATCGCGTGCAGCGGCCTGTGCCAGATGCTGATCCGCGCGGTCTGGCCGTCCATGGTCCACTCGTCGGTCCAGTGGGTCGCGTCGAAGTAGTCGTACTCGGACTCACGGCCGGCCTGACGGTGCATGATGAGCAGCTGCCCCCTGAGGCCCATCTGCTCTCTGTCTGGGGCGAGCGATTGTCGAGAGGTCCAGGCTTTCGCTGTCCCCCTTTGACGCCCCGCGAGTGGTTCCGGATGTCTCACCGGCTACGCGTCGGTGACGTCCCGGGGCGTCGCCGGGTGGAGGGAGTCGATGTCCTCCATGAAACTCAACATCCGGGCGTTGACGAGGTCGGGGTGGTCGATCTGCGGCCCGTGTCCGGTCGCGGCGACGATCTCGGCGCGGGCGCCGGCAATCACCCGAGGAACGCGTTCGAGCTGACGCTTCGGGTGCACCAGAAGGCTGCGCTTACCCATGATCAGGTAGAACGGCGTCCGGATGGAGCCCAGTTCGGCGTCGGACAGCGGCAGTGGAGCGGGACGGCGTATCCGGAAGGCCTTCACGCCGGCCTGGATCCAGGCGCGCAGATCCGGATCGGATACGACGGGCTGCTCCAGCCACTTGGCGAGAGCCGGGCGCAGCCGCTTGGGAGCGAAGGTGGCGAAGAGGCTGGCGAAGATCCAGACGAAGAAACGGAGCCCCACCTTCTCCAGCCCGCCCGGGTCGAGGGCGGTGACGGAGGCGATCCGTTCGGGCCGGCGGTGGACCTGGTTGATGACGAGCCAGCCGCCGTAGGAGGAGCCGACGAGGTGGACCTTGTCGAGGCCGAGGGCGTCGAGGGCCTCGTCCATCCACTGGGCGGCCCGCTCGGGTTGCCACATCGGCGCGCGGTGGATGCTGCGGCCCGGGTCGCCGGGGGTGTCAAGGGCGTAGACGGGGCGATCGGCGCTGAGCGCGGCCGTGTTGGGGTACCACATCGCGGAGCAGCCGCCTGAGCCGTGGATCAGGACGACCGGCGTGCGGGACTCGGCCGCCGGGTCCGCGGGGCCGTACCGGTAGACGTGAGTCGTCCCGAAGCTCGTCTCCACGTCGGTCTCGGAGCGGATCGGTTCGCCCTTCGCGTAAAGCACGTCGCAGGCGGCGAAGTAGCGGTCGCGCAACTGGTCGTTGACGTAGCGCCCTATGTCACGGCGCGTTCCGGGCGTGTTCTCGGGCATGAGGTACCTCCGTGAGATCCGCTCTTTGTGATACGACCGTACCATGGTGGTGATACGGCGGTACCATGAAAAGGTGCCGTCGAGCCGGACCGGACGGCGAGCAGGCAACCCACCCACACCCACCACGGCCGGAGACACCACGGATGCCCAAGCGCGTGGACCACGACGAACGCCGCACCCAGATCGCTGAAGCACTCATCCAGGTCGCAGGGCGGCAGGGCCTGCATGCGGTCGGCATGCGCGACGTCGCCGCCGAGGCGGGCGTCTCACTGCGCCTGGTGCAGTACTACTTCCAGACCAAGGAAAAGCTGCTCTTCCACGGCCTCCAACACCTGACCGACCGCTTCACGGCACGCGTCGGCGCCCGCCTCGCCGCTGCCGGCCAAGACCCGGGCCTCCGCGCGACCATCGAGGCACTGCTGCTGGCCTCGCTGCCGACCGACGAGGAGAGCCGCACCTTCCACCTTCTCTACAGCTCCTACTCGATCCTGTCCGTGACCGACGAGACCCTCGCCGCCCAGCCATTCATCGACAACCCTGACGCCGCCGAGAACGCCCTCACCCAACTGATCCAACAGGCACAGGAGACGGGCCAAGCCGATGCTGGAGCCGACGCTCGCACTGAGGCGATCAGCCTGCTCGCCATGACGGCAACCATGGGCACCAGCATCCTCGTCGGACAGCGCACGCCGGAGTCTGCCACTGCGGCACTCCACTACCACCTCGACAGGATCTTCAACAGCAGCCAGACCTCGCCTACGACCCGGTGACTTCCACTCCTGGCTTCACCCGGCATCGGCCTGAGGTGCTGCTGAGCTGAGACACCAGCTCGCGGTTGGTTGCCCGAGTGGCTGCCGAGATCCTCGCCGCGTTCACCAAGCCGCGAGTTGAGCTCCACAACCTGCGACTCGACATGGGTCGACTTCTCCTCGATGGCGTCGGCGGCGTGAAAGCTCCGAGCCCAGCAGCCTGCCAGACCTCCTGACCGAGGACATGGGACAGCCGTTGTTCGAGCTCGACGAACTGCTGGACCTGGCGGGTGCGTCGGCTAGATCAGTTGCAGTGCACGTGCGCCAGGCGCGCAACGACAGACAAAGCGATCTTCAGCCTGTCGCAGGTCAGTCGTCGAAGGCGGCCAGGACGCGGCG
>NZ_JBEPBI010000311.1:0-7580 GCF_040299045.1 Streptomyces sp. NPDC001027 | reverse complement strand
CCGGGCAGTCCTTCGAGGATCGGTCCGCCGAGCCGGGCGCGCACCCGGACGGCGTCCGGGCCCCACGGCTCGACCCGCAGGGTCTCCTGGCGGCCGCTCCACTCCAGCGCGCCGTCGCGCTCCCGGAAGATGCCGACCGTGGGCGACGACTGCGCGAGGCTGACCTGGGGCTGGTTTTCGGCAGGCTGGTTCACGTGGAGTGCTCCTTGAAGGAGTGCAGACAGGAGTGAAACAGGGGGTGCGGGCACGGGGGCGCCCCGGCGGGACGCGAGGGGCGGCGGGCGCACCGAGGGGCGGCGGTCGAGGGCAGGGACGGCGATCTGGGACAGGGACGGCGGTCGAGGACCGAGAAGCGGGGGTGGGGGACGGCGGGGGCGCGGAGTCAGGCCCCGGAGGGCGCCGGGCCCGTGCTCGCCCGGACTGTCAGCTCGGGCGCGATGAGCACGACTTCGTCGCCGCCGCGCCCCTCCAGCTTGGTGACGAGGCGTTCCACGGCGTGCCGGCCCATCTCCTGGGCGGGGATGACGACCGAGGTCAGCCGCACGGACGCCTGGACGGCGACCTGATCGGGGCAGATCGCCACCACCGACACGTCCTCCGGGACGGCCCGGCCCTGCTGCCGCAGCAGCGCGAGCAGCGGCTCGACCGCCGACTCGTTCTGCACGACGAAGCCGGTGGTGCCCGGCCGCTCGTCGAGGACCCGGGCCAGTGTCACCGCCATCGCGTCGTACCCGCCCTCGCACGGGCGGTGCAGCAGCCGCAGGCCCAGTTCGCCGGCCCGGCGCCGGAGGCCGTCGAGGGTGCGTTCGGCGAAGCCGGTGTGCCGTTCGTAGACCGCGGGCGCCTCGCCGATGACCGCGATGTCGCGGTGCCCCAGCGTCGCCAGGTGCTCCACGCACAGCGCGCCGGTCGCCGCGAAGTCCAGATCCACGCAGGTCAGGCCGGTGGTGTCGGCGGGCAGCCCGATCAGCACGGAGGGCTGGTCGGTGGAGCGCAGCAGCGGCAGCCGCTCGTCGTCCAGCTCGACGTCCATCAGGATCATCGCGTCGGCGAGCCCGCTGCCGGTGACGCGGCGGACGGCGTCGGGCCCCTCCTCGCCGGTCAGCAGCAGGACGTCGTACCCGTGCGTGCGCGCCGTGGTGGCCACCGCGATGGCGATCTCCATCATCACCGGCACGTAGATGTCGGTGCGCAGCGGGATCATCAGCGCGATGATGTTGGACCGGCTGCTGGCCAGTGCGCGGGCGCCCGCGTTCGGGTGGTAGCCGAGTTCGCGGATGCTCTGTTCGACGCGCTGCCTGGTCGTCGTCGAGATGGACCGCTTGCCACTGAGGACATAGCTCACCGTGCTCGCCGAGACTCCGGCGTGCTGGGCGACCTCGGCGAGGGTGACCATCCAGCTCTCCAAGTTTGTGAAGCGCTTCGACAGTGCGCATTGCGAACAAGGGCGGGTGAGAGTGGTTCGACAGTAGCCCCAGAGGGGATGGGTGTCCATAGGTTGTCGAAGCGCTTCGACACAGAGTTGCCGCAGGAAGGGGAAGGAACAGTACGGGAACGTACGGGAACCCCTCGCGGGATGGACGCACACCCGTTCGGCGCACCCCGCCCGACGGGGGAGGCGGCGCCTTCCGGACGGCCCCGGGTCGCACCCGCACACCGGGATCGGCCGGGTTCCGCCGGGGCGCGGGCCGCTCGCGACCGGCGGGCGCCCGGGGCCGCGGCCGGCCGGACGCGCGCACGCGGGGTGGCCACCTCGGCCCGGATCGGGTACCAACGATCGGGTAGCACCGATCGGTAACCAATGTGGTCCGAGATCCCGATTCGCGGCGAGGTGAGCCTCATGTCCGCACCACCCCTCAAGAAACCCACCGTCACCGAACGCGAGGCCCGCCAGGTCGCCGAGGCCGCGCGGGAACAGGACTGGCGCAAGCCCAGCTTCGCCAAGGAACTGTTCCTGGGCCGTTTCCGGCTCGACCTCATCCACCCTCACCCGGTCCCCTCCGCCGAGGCCGTCCGGCGCGGCGAGGCGTTCCTGGCCAAGCTCCGCGCCTTCTGCGACACACAGGTGGACGCGGCCCGCATCGAGCGCGAGGCCCGGATCCCCGACGAGGTGATCGCCGGACTCAAGGAGCTCGGCGCCCTCGGCATGAAGATCGACCCCAAGTACGGCGGCCTCGGCCTGACCCAGGTCTACTACAACAAGGCGCTGGCCCTGATCGGTTCGGCCAGCCCCGCGATCGGCGTGCTCCTGTCGGCGCACCAGTCGATCGGCGTGCCGCAGCCGCTGAAGATGTTCGGCACCCCCGAGCAGAAGCAGAAGTTCCTGCCCCGCTGCGCCACCACCGACATCAGCGCCTTCCTCCTCACCGAGCCGGACGTCGGCTCCGACCCGGCCCGCCTCGCCACCAGCGCGGTGCCCGAGGACGGGGGCTCCTCCCGCTCGGGTGATTTCGAGAGTGGGGGACATTACGTCCTCGACGGCGTGAAGCTGTGGACGACGAACGGCGTGGTCGCCGACCTGCTGGTGGTGATGGCCCGGGTGCCCAAGAGCGAGGGCCACAAGGGCGGCATCACCGCCTTCGTGGTGGAGAGCGACTCACCCGGCATCACCGTCGAGAACCGCAACTCCTTCATGGGCCTTCGCGGCATCGAGAACGGCGTCACCCGCTTCCACCAGGTCCGCGTCCCGGCCGCGAACCGCATCGGGCCCGAGGGCGCGGGCCTCAAGATCGCCCTGACCACCCTCAACACCGGCCGTCTCTCGCTGCCCGCGTCCTGTGTGGCCGCCGGCAAGTGGAGCCTGAAGATCGCCCGAGAGTGGTCGGCCGCCCGCGAGCAGTGGGGCAAGCCCATCGCCCACCACGAGGCGGTCGGCGCGAAGATCAGCTTCATCGCGGCGACGACCTTCGCCCTGGAGGCCGTTCTCGACCTGTCCTCGCAGATGGCCGACGAGGACCGCAACGACATCCGCATCGAGGGCGCGCTGGCCAAGCTCATCGCCTCCGAGATGGGCTGGCGGATGGCCGACGAACTGGTCCAGATCCGCGGCGGCCGCGGTTTCGAGACGGCCGCGTCCCTCGCCGCCCGCGGCGAGCGGGCGGTCCCCGCCGAACAGGTCCTGCGCGACCTGCGGATCAACCGCATCTTCGAGGGCTCGACGGAGATCATGCACCTCCTCATCGCCCGCGAGGCCGTCGACGCCCACCTCACGGTCGCCGGCGACCTCATCGACCCTGACAAGTCCCTCCAGGACAAGGCGAAGGCGGGCGCCGGCGCCGGCGTCTTCTACGCCAAGTGGCTGCCCAAGCTGGTCGCGGGACCGGGACAGCTGCCGTCGTCGTACAACGAGTTCAAGCACGCCGGCGTCGACCTCGCGCCGCATCTGCGGCACGTGGAGCGGCACGCCCGCAAGCTCGCCCGCTCCACGTTCTACGCCATGTCCCGCTGGCAGGGCCGGATGGAGACCAAGCAGGGCTTCCTCGGCCGGATCGTGGACATCGGCGCGGAGCTGTTCGCGATGAGCGCGGCCTGTGTGCGCGCCGAGCTGCTGCGCTCGCGCGGCGAGCACGGCCGCGAGGCCTACCAGCTCGCCGACGCCTTCTGCCGCCAGTCCCGGCTGCGCGTCGACGAGCTCTTCGGCCGTCTGTGGAGCAACACCGACGAGCTGGACCGCAAGGTCGTCAAGGGCGTCATGGCGGGCGCCTACGAGT
Source organism: Streptomyces sp. NPDC001027 (assembly GCF_040299045.1). Taxonomy (NCBI): domain Bacteria; kingdom Bacillati; phylum Actinomycetota; class Actinomycetes; order Kitasatosporales; family Streptomycetaceae; genus Streptomyces; species Streptomyces sp. NPDC001027. Next base: position 3,870 of record NZ_JBEPBI010000311.1, on the reverse strand, counting down.
GGCTCGAGCAGGGCATCGTCGACCCGTCCGGGGACGGCCCGTGGATCGCCGAGGCGGCCCCGGGACCCAGCGAACGGGAGAACGTACACCGCTCGATCGGGTGAGTCGTCGAACGCCGGTGCACAGGGTGTCCTCCTTGGGGGGACACCCTGTCCTGGCGCGCGCACGGTGCGGCGACAATGGGGGGATGAGCGACAGTCCAAGCCCTCTCGCCGACCCGCACCTCGTCTACGACCCCGTCGTGGGCGACGGTCCCAAGGACGTGGTGGTCCTCGGCTCCACCGGCTCGATCGGCACCCAGGCCATCGACCTCGTGCTGCGCAACCCGGACCGGTTCCGGGTGACGGGCCTGTCCGCCAACGGCGGCCGGGTCGCCCTCCTCGCCGAACAGGCCCGGCTGCTGCGGGTGCGGACCGTCGCGGTGGCCCGCGAGGACGTCGTGCCGGCCCTGCGCGAGGCGCTCGCCGCCGAGTACGGCGCGGGTCAGCCGCTGCCCGAGATCCTGGCCGGGCCGGACGCCGCCACCCGGCTCGCCGCCTCCGACTGCCACACCGTCCTCAACGGCATCACGGGCTCCATCGGTCTCGCGCCCACCCTCGCCGCCCTGGAGGCGGGCCGCACCCTCGCGCTCGCCAACAAGGAGTCGCTCATCGTCGGCGGCCCGCTGGTCAAGGCGCTCGCGAAGCCCGGCCAGATCATCCCGGTGGACTCCGAGCACGCGGCCCTCTTCCAGGCCCTGGCCGGCGGCGCCCGGGCCGACGTCCGCAAGCTCGTCGTCACCGCCTCCGGCGGGCCCTTCCGCGGCCGCACCAAGGCGCAGCTGGCGAACGTCACGGTCGAGGACGCCCTCGCCCACCCCACCTGGTCCATGGGCCCGGTGATCACGATCAACTCCGCGACCCTCGTCAACAAGGGCCTGGAAGTCATCGAGGCGCACCTCCTCTACGACATTCCCTTCTCCCGGATTGAGGTGGTCGTGCACCCGCAGTCGTATGTCCACTCGATGGTTGAGTTCACGGACGGATCGACACTGGCCCAGGCGACGCCCCCCGACATGCGCGGGCCCATCGCCATCGGCCTCGGCTGGCCGCAGCGCGTCCCCGACGCGGCGCCCGCCTTCGACTGGAGCACCGCGTCGACCTGGGAGTTCTTCCCGCTCGACGACGAGGCGTTCCCCTCGGTGAACCTGGCCCGGCACGTGGGCGAGCTCGCGGGCACGGCTCCGGCGGTGTTCAATGCCGCAAACGAGGAGTGCGTGGAGGCGTTCCGCAAGGGCGCGCTCCCGTTCAACGGGATCATGGAGACCGTCACCCGGGTCGTGGAGGAGCACGGCACACCGGCGACGGGAACTTCCCTCACCGTGTCGGACGTCCTCGAGGCGGAGACCTGGGCCCGGGCCCGGACACAAGAACTGACGGCTACCGCGGAGGCGCGTGCATGACAGCCCTGATGATGATCCTCGGCATAGTCGTCTTCGTGGTCGGCCTGCTCTTCTCGATCGCCTGGCACGAGCTGGGCCACCTCTCCACGGCCAAGCTCTTCGGCATCAGGGTGCCGCAGTACATGGTCGGCTTCGGCCCCACCCTGTTCTCCCGCAGGAAGGGCGAGACCGAATACGGCTTCAAGGCCATCCCGTTCGGCGGCTACATCCGCATGATCGGCATGTTCCCGCCCGGCGAGGACGGCCGGGTGACGGCCCGCTCCACCTCCCCCTGGCGCGGCATGATCGAGGACGCCCGCTCGGCCGCGTACGAGGAGCTGCAGCCGGGCGACGAGACGCGCATGTTCTACACGCGCAAGCCCTGGAAGCGCGTCATCGTGATGTTCGCGGGCCCCTTCATGAACCTGGTGCTCGCGGTGGGCCTCTTCCTCACCGTCCTGATGGGCTTCGGCATCCAGCAGCAGACCACCACCGTCAGCTCGGTCTCCCCGTGCGTCATCTCGCAGAGCGAGAACCGCGACGCCTGCAAGTCGTCCGACCCGGCCTCCCCGGCCGCGGCCGCCGGCATGAAGCCGGGGGACAAGATCGTCTCCTTCGCCGGTCAGAAGACGGACGACTGGGACAGGCTCTCCGACCTCATCCGGGTCAGCGCCGGCAAGGACGTGGCCATCGTCGTCGACCGCAAGGGCCAGGAGCTGACCCTGCACACGACGATCGCCACCAACCAGGTCGCCAAGAAGGACTCCAGCGGGGCGTACGTCCAGGGCGAGTACGTCAAGGCCGGCTTCCTCGGCTTCAGCGCGGCCACCGGCGTCGTCCAGCAGGACTTCGGCGACTCGGTGTCCTGGATGACCGACCGCGTGGGCGAGGCCGTCGACTCCATCGCCGCCCTCCCCGGCAAGATCCCCGCCCTGTGGAACGCGGCCTTCGACGGCGCGCCCCGCGAGCCCGACTCGCCCATGGGCGTGGTCGGCGCGGCCCGCGTCGGCGGCGAGATCTTCACCCTCGACATCCCGGCCTCGCAGCAGCTCGCGATGGCCGTGATGCTGGTCGCGGGCTTCAACCTCTCCCTGTTCCTGTTCAACATGCTGCCGCTGCTGCCCCTGGACGGCGGACACATCGCGGGCGCCCTGTGGGAGTCGCTGCGCCGCAACCTGGCGAAGCTGCTGCGCAGGCCCGACCCGGGCCCCTTCGACGTGGCGAAGCTGATGCCGGTGGCCTACGTGGTGGCGGGCGTGTTCATCTGCTTCACCGTCCTGGTGCTGATCGCCGACGTGGTGAACCCGGTGAAGATCTCGTAGGGCGGACCCGGGTCACCTCCCTCGTCCGCGGTTCGACACGGCCCGGCGCCACCTCGGCGCCGGGCCGCCTCCGTCGAGTGGGTTTGACGGCCACGGGGGTCCCCCGCGGGGTGGATTCGAGGCGGGGGAGTGCTGGCGCCCGGAGCAGTGCCGTAATCTCGAAGCCTGGAACCCGCCTGAACGACGGGACCTGAGCCTTGATCCACGACTTGGGGTTGCACAGCAGATGACTGCGATTTCTCTCGGCATGCCGTCCGTCCCGACCAAGATCGCCGAGCGCCGCAGGAGCCGGCAGATCCAGGTCGGCTCCGTGGCGGTGGGCGGAGACGCCCCGGTGTCGGTGCAGTCGATGACGACGACGCGCACGTCGGACGTGGGCGCGACGTTGCAGCAGATCGCGGAGCTGACGGCGTCGGGCTGTCAGATCGTGCGGGTGGCGTGTCCGACGCAGGACGACGCGGACGCGTTGTCGACGATCGCGCGCAAGTCGCAGATCCCGGTGATCGCGGACATCCACTTCCAGCCGAAGTACGTGTTCGCGGCGATCGAGGCGGGCTGTGCGGCGGTGCGGGTGAACCCGGGCAACATCAAGCAGTTCGACGACAAGGTGCGTGAGATCGCGAAGGCGGCGAAGGAGCACGGCACGCCGATCCGCATCGGCGTCAACGCGGGCTCGCTGGACCGCCGGCTGCTGCAGAAGTACGGCAGGGCGACCCCGGAGGCGCTGGTGGAGTCCGCTCTGTGGGAGGCGTCCCTGTTCGAGGAGCACGACTTCCGGGACGTCAAGATCTCCGTGAAGCACAACGACCCGGTCGTGATGGTCGAGGCGTACCGGCAGCTCGCCGCGCAGTGCGACTATCCCCTTCACCTGGGCGTGACCGAGGCGGGTCCGGCCTTCCAGGGCACGATCAAGTCGGCGGTCGCGTTCGGGGCGCTGCTCTCGCAGGGCATCGGCGACACCATCCGCGTCTCCCTCTCCGCGCCGCCGGTGGAGGAGGTGAAGGTCGGCAATCAGATCCTGGAGTCGCTGAATCTCAGGCAGCGCGGTCTGGAGATCGTGTCCTGCCCGTCGTGCGGGCGTGCCCAGGTCGACGTCTACAAGCTGGCCGAGGAGGTCACCGCGGGTCT
>NZ_JBEPBI010000310.1:0-7649 GCF_040299045.1 Streptomyces sp. NPDC001027 | reverse complement strand
AGTGACCCCCGCCGGGCGGCGTGCTGTGGCCCCCGCCGGGAGGCGTGGAGTGACCACCGCCGGGCGGCGTGCTGTGGCCCCCGCCGGGAGGCGTGGAGTGACCACCGCCGGGCGGAGTGGAGTGACCACCGCCGGGCGGAGTGGAGTGCCCTCCGCCAGGAGGCATGGAATGGCCACCGCCGGGCGGGGTGCTGTGCCCGCCGCCGGGAGGCGTGCCGTGACCGTGCCCGCCGCCGGGAGGCGTGCCGTGACCGTGCCCGCCGCCGGGAGGCGTGCCGTGACCGTGGCCGCCGCCCGGAGGCGTGTGGCCTCCGCCGCCGCAGGTGTCGCCGTAGCCGCCGCAGTCGTCGCCGTGTCCGTGCCCGTGGCCGCCCTGCTGACCGGAGTCCCCGTAGCCCGAGTCCCCGTAGCCGGAATCGCCGTAGCCCGAGTCGCCGTAACCGGCCCCCTCCTCGTCCGATTCGCCGTAGCCGGAGTCGCCGTAACCGGGCTCTTCGTCGTCCGAGTCGTCGTAGCCGTAGCCCGGGTGGTCTTCGTCGGACGCGCCGTAGCCGGAATCGCCGCCGTGCGGGTCGTCGTGGCCGTTCGGTGTCCCGTGCACGCGGTTCCCGCGGACGCCCACGTGCTCGGCGCAGGCGTTGCCGAACGCGGGGTCGAGCGCGGCGACGAGGTCCGCCGAGTTCCCGCAGACAGTCAGCGGGACGTGCAGCGGGGCCTCTACGCGGTTGCCCGCGAGGGCACCTGGTGAACCGTTGGCCGCCCCCTCGGCGTTCGCGTCGGCGAGGGCGTAGCCGCCCCCGCACAGGGACAGAATGCTCGTCGCGGCGGCGGCCGCGACCATTCCCCTGCTCAGGGTCTGTCGCAATCTCGTGGTCTTCCTGCTCGGAGAAGTGGGAAAGGCCGGCCTCGGACCACACGGAAGTCGTCCAAGGCCGGCCCGCACCCGGCCGGACGGCCGGGAACGACATGTCGTCAGTCGTTGATGCAGACGTTGCCGCCGGTCGGGTTCAGCGCGGCGATGACGTTGATCGAGTTGCCGCACACGTTGATCGGAATGTGGATCGGAATCTGGACGACATTGCCGGACAGGACGCCCGGGGAGCCGATGGCAGCGCCGTTGGCACCGGCGTCGGCGAAGGCGGGGGCAGCCCCGCCCAGGGCCAGGATCAGACCCGCGACAACAGCAGCGCTCTTCTTCATGGGTTTCCCTTCTCTGCGGTCATGCCTAGATGACGGTCGAAACCGAGCGAGCGCAACTGGAAGGGCTCGCACCATGACTCGCAGGCTGCAAACGAGAGATAGACATCCGAAGAAACTGACGAACGCGCGTCGTCCGTGAATTCACTCGAACGCCTTCATACAATTGACCCGCCGGAATCAACGGGGAGAAACGATTCGCCTGAGCAGTGCAACAAAAATTGACAGAACATCAGGAAAGTTCGCCGGTCGAACAGCGAAGCCGGACGGTCCGCCGAAAGAGGCACGGACCGTCCGGCGCACGGCGCCGCGGGCGTCAGTGGTTGGCCACGCCGTTGCCCGAGAGGGCGGAGATGTCGTCCAGGATGTGCGACAGGGGCTCGTCGCCCTTGGCCTGGGTGCTGTTCTCGGCGCACTGCTGGTCCTGCGGCGAGGCCAGGACGTTGACGTCCTGAACGTCGATCGGGACGGCGCCCAGGATGCTCTGCACGCCCACCTTGAGCGGCAGGCCCACGCACAGCTTGTTCAGCGAGCTCTGGACCAGAGTGGCCTGCGGGCTCATGTCGCCCTTGGTCACCGAGTTGCCGAACGCCTCGCGCGCCCCGTTGCCGCTGGCGGAGGTCGTGCCCGCGTCGTCCCCGATGGCGAACGCCGTGGGGGCGACGGCCGCCGACGCTCCGATGACGGAAGCGGCGACCGCAGCCGCGGCCATTGCCTTCTTCAGCATTTCGATTTCCTTTCCCTGCCCTGGCTCCGTGCCAGGACCATGTGCCTGCCACCGGAAAACCGGATGCGGAGTGAATGGTTGCGGCCCTTCACCCGATCGGTTTGTCCGACCCGACGACCGGATTTCCCGCCAATAGGCCATCGGAGTGAACAGTGGCAACGAAGCAGCCCAGAATGCGTTGTTCAGAGCGCTCCGGTGGACGGGGTTCTCACGAAGGGACTTACAAGTGATCAAGAAGGTACTGGCCACCGCTGCGGTCGCCGCCTCCGTCGCCGGCGTCTCCGCCGCCGCGGCAGCCCCGGCGCTCGCCATCGGCAACGACAGCGGCACCACCTCGGCCAGCGGCAACGGCGCGAGCCAGTCGTTCGGCAACTCGGCCACCTTCGGCAACATGAGCCCCCAGATGGCGCTCATCCAGGGCTCGTTCAACAAGCCGTGCATCGGCCTGCCCGCCAAGATCGGGGCGCAGGGCCTCCTCGGCGCCGTCCCGATCAACGTCCAGGACGTCAACGTCCTGTCCTCCCCGCAGAACCAGCAGTGCGTGGAGAACAGCACCCAGGCCAAGGGCGACGAGCCGCTGTCGCACATCCTGGACGACATCTCGGTGCTCGCCGGCAACGGTGCGGCCAACCACTGAGTCCGACGTGGTGAACGGGTTCTTTTCCTGAGCCCCGGGGTGGTTTCTCCGCCCCCGCAGCGGGCCGCCGGATCATCGGCGGCCCGCTGTTCTAGCGTGCCGCGGGTGACGACGAAGAGAAACCTACTGCCACGTCGGCTGGCGATTCCCTCAATCGTCCTGGCCGCCGCCGGCGCGCTGCTCGGCAGTTCCGCGCTCCCCGCCCGGGAGCACGCCCCGCGCGCGATGAACATCCTGCTGATGGGCACCGACGAACGGGACACCATCTCCGCCGACGAGAAGCACGAGTTCCGCGCCGGCGGCCAGGCCTGCGGCTGCACGGACGTCCTGATGCTCGTCCATCTGTCGGCGCGGCGGGACCGCGTCAGCGTGGTCGGTCTGCCCCGTGACTCCTGGGCTCACATCCCGCAGTACCGCGGCCCGGACGGCAAGCAGCGCAAGGCCCATCCGGCGAAGCTCAACGCGGCGTACCAGGAGGGCGGCGCGGAGCTCACCGTCAAGACCGTCGAGTCCATGACCGGGCTGAACGTCGACCGGTTCGTCCAGGTGGACTTCCGGCGCTTCATGGACTCCGTGGACGAGGTCGGCGGCGTCGAGGTGTGCACGCCGCGGCGGCTGAAGGACTTCGCGACCGGCATGGACCTCAAGCCGGGCAAGCACCGGCTCGGCGGCGGGCAGTCACTGCAGTACGTGCGCTCGCGGCACGTCGACACCAGCGCCGACCTCGGCCGCATCCAGCGTCAGCAGCGCTTCCTGCTGCAGTCGTTGCTCGAGGTGCAGGCCCGCAGACTGCTCGACGACCCGCGCCGCACCCTGCATCTGGTGCGCACCTTCCTCGGGGGCGGTCAGCCGGGGTTCTCGCTGCACGAGCTCGCCCAGGAGGCGGCCGCGCTGCGCAGGCTGCCGGACGCGGCGACGGAGTTCACGACCGCGCCGATCGGCGGGTTCGCCCCGGCCTCGCTGGGCATCGGCTCGGCGCTGGCCTGGGACGACCGGAAGGCGGACGCGCTCTTCACGAAGGTGCGCAGGGACCAGCCGCTGGTCGCCGAGGGCAAGAACCCCAGGCCGAAGGATCCGCCGACCGTTCTCGGCAGCACGGTGGCGGTGCGCGGGAGCGCGTACGCGTGCAGGTGAGGGGCGCGCGGTGCAGGCGGCCGGTGCGCTGGGCCGATCGGGGCACATTACGCAACCCCGGGCGGGGGCGGGGCGTTGTTGATCATGCGGCTCCTCCCCCGGTGTCCGCGCCTTTCGAAAGGGAACGAACATGAAGAAGCTGTGGGCATCCGCGGCCCTCGCCGCCTCGGTCGCCGGTCTCGCGGCCGTGAGCGCCCCGCAGGCCCTGGCCATCGGTGACGACAGCGGCACCACTTCCGCCAGCGGCAACGGCGCCTCGTCGGAGTTCGGCAACTCGGCCACCTTCGGCGACATGAGCCCGCAGCTCTCGCTGGTCCAGGGCTCGCTGAACAAGCCCTGCATCGGCCTGCCCGCCAAGCTCGGTCTGCAGGGCCTCGTCGGCGCCGTCCCGATCAACGTCCAGGACATCAACGTCCTGTCCTCCCCGCAGAACCAGCAGTGCGTGGAGAACAGCACCCAGGCCAAGGGCGACGAGCCCCTGTCGCACATCCTGGACGACATCTCCGTGCTCGCCGGCAACGGCGCGGGCAACGGCTGAGCATCGGCCCCACGTACCGCGACGGCGGGTCACCGGTTCTCCGGTGGCCCGCCGTTTCGTGCGCCGTCCCCGGTGTGTCCTACAGGTCCAGGTGGTTCGCGTCGGCGATCGCGTCGGCGAGGGCGGTGACGTCCGCGTCCTTCGTCTTCCTCGCCAACGTCTCGGCGCTCTCCTGCAGTTCGGCGAGGCCGGGGGCGTCCGGGAGCCTGCTCTCGGGGCGGCGCAGGGCGTCGGCGAAGTAGGCGGCCGTCGCCGTGACCCGGAAGCGGACGGAGGCGTCGGCGAGGTCGTCGCGCAGGGCGCCGGTCTCCAGTCGGCCGGAGGCCTCGTGCGGGGTGCGGGTCTCGGGGTCGAGCCAGCGGACGGTGGCGGTGGCGAGACGTCCGTCGGCGCCGGGCTTGACGCGCACGGCGTACAGGGCGGTGACCGTGTGGCCGGGGCCGACCTCGCCGCCGTCGACGCGGTCGTCGCGGAAGTCGTCGTCGGCGACCTTGCGGTCGTCGTAGCCGACGAGGCGGAACTCGGCGACCGTGTCGGGATCGAAGGCGACCTGGGCCTTGGCGTCGCGGGCGGTCAGGTCGACGTTGCGCGGGAGGTCGTCGCAGAAGACCTTGCGGGCGTCGCTCTCGTCCGACACGTAGACGGTGTGGCCGTCGCCCTTGTCGGCCAGGCGTTCCATCAGAGCGTCGCCGTAGTCGCTGCCGACGCCGACGCCGAAGAGGGTGACGCCGTGTTCGCGGCGGGCGGTGTCGATGCGCTCCAGAATCGCGTCGGCGTCGGTGTCGCCGGTGTTGGCGAGGGCGTCCGAGATCAGGACGACCCGGTTGGTGGCGTCCTTGCGCAGTCCCTCGACGGCGGTGGCGTAGCCGGTCTCCACGCCGGCCCCGAGGTTGGTGGAGTCGGTGGGTTCCAGGCCGTCGACGGCGTCGTGGACGCGGCCGCGGTGGCCGCCGAGCCGGGTCATCGGCAGGACGGTCTCGGCCTCCCCGCTGAACGTGACGAGGGCGACGGAGTCGTCGTCGCGCAGACGGTCGGTCATCGTGTCGAGGGCGGACCTGGCGAGGTCCAGGCGGCCGGGTTCGCCCATCGAGCCGGAGACGTCGATGACGAAGGTGAGGGCGGCGGGCGGGCGCTCGCCCTGCTGCGCGGCCGTGCGGGTGGCGAGGCCCACGCGGACCAGGGACCAGTCGTCGTCGCCGGTGCGGGCGCCGTCGACGGTGACCGAGAAGCCGTTGCCGTCCGGGCGTTCGTAGTCCTGGCGGAAGCTGTTGACGAACTCCTCGGGACGCACGGTGGCGGGGTCCGGGCGGCGGCCCTCGGCGAGGGTGCGGCGGGCGTAGCCGTAGGACGCGGTGTCCACGTCCAGGGCGAAGGTGGAGAGGCGGTCGGAGCGCCCCTCGTCGCTGTTTTCGCCGCTCTTCTCGTCGCTCCTCTCGCCGGCGCGCGGTGCGCTCGGCGCGGGGAGGGGCTCGGTGCGGTGGGCCGCTCCGTCCGCCGCCTTGCCGCCGCCGGAGTCCTCGCCCGCGCCGCAGCCGGTCAGCAGCAGTGCCGCTGCGGCCGTGACGGCGAACAGCGCCGATGCCCGGTGGTTCCTCATGTCTGCCCCCTGTGTCCGTCGACGTCTGTGACTGTGACGGGGCAGGGGGCCGGAACGTGCGGCACGGGGTGTTGCGGAAGCGTCTCGAAAGGGACACGGGGGGCGGTCTCCGAGACCGGTGGGTGATCCTCCGGTGACCTAGGAGACGACGTCCTTGCGGGCGAAACCCCGGAAGGCCAGGGCGAACAGCACCAGGGCGTAGGTCACGGAGACGGCGGCGCCCTGGATCATGCCGGACCACTCGGGGGTGGGCTGGACGGCGTCGGCCCAGGCGAACTGCCAGTGCGCGGGGAGGAAGTCGCGCCAGTCGCCGAGGGCGGTGACGGCGTCCAGGACGTTGCCGACGATGGTCAGGCCGACCGCGCCGCCGACCGCGCCGAGGGGGGCGTCGGTCTTCGTGGAGAGCCAGAACGCGAGTCCCGCGGTGACGAGTTGGGAGACGAAGACATAGCCGACGACCACGACGAGCCGCTGGGCGGCCGTGCCGGAGTCGAGCGCGCCGCCGGTGGGCAGCTCCAGCGGGCCCCAGCCGTAGGCGGCGCTGCCGACCGCGAGGGCGACGACCGGCAGCAGGACCATCGCGGCCAGGCTGAGGCCGAGGCCGACGACGAGCTTGGACGACAGCAGCCGGGCGCGGGGCACGGGCGCGGCGAGGAGGTAGCGCAGGGAGGACCAGCCGGCCTCCGAGGCGACGGTGTCCCCGCAGAACAGGGCGACCGGGATGACGAGCAGGAAGCCCGCCGACACGAACAGGTTGACCGCGGCGAAGTTGGCGCCCGAGGCGGTCGCCGTGTCCATCAGGGTCACCTGGCCGTTGCGGCCGCCGGGCTCGCCGCCGATGGCGAAGGCGATGAGCAGGACGAACGGCAGGGCGGCGAGGATGCCGCCCATGATCAGCGTGCGGCGGCGCTTGAGCTGGCGGACCAGCTCCACGCGCAGCGGCAGGGTGCGGCCGGGCTGGTAGCCGGAGGCGACCTCGGTGAGCGTGCTCATGCGGAACCTCCGATCAGGGTGAGGAAGGCGTCCTCCAGGCGGCGGTGCGGGCCGACCGAGGTCACCGGCACGTCGAGCCGGACGAGTTCGGCGATCAGGCGCCGGGCGGTGCCGTCGGCGTCCAGGCGGATCAGCAGGCCGTCGTCGACGGGGAGCGCGGAGGCCACGCCGGGCAGCGCGGCGATCTTCTCGACGATCGGCTCGTCGACGGGGACGGCGGCGCCGACGAGGAGGGTGTCGCCGGAGCCGACGATCTCGGCGACCGGGCCGGCCTGGACGAGGCGGCCGCGGTCCATGACGACGAGGTGCGTGCAGGACTGCTCGACCTCGGAGAGCAGGTGGCTGGAGACGATGACCGTGCGGCCGGCCGCCGCGTAGCGGATCATCACCTCGCGCATCTCGCGGATCTGCGGCGGGTCGAGGCCGTTGGTGGGCTCGTCGAGGATGAGCAGGTCCGGCAGGCCGAGCATGGCCTGGGCGATGGCGAGGCGCTGGCGCATGCCCTGGGAGTAGGTGCGCACCGCGCGGGCGAGGGCGTCGCCGAGGTCGGCGATCTCCAGGGCCTCGTCGAGGTGGGCGTCCTCGGCGGGGCGGCCGGTGGCCCGCCAGTACAGCTCGAGGTTCTCCCGGCCGGTCAGGTGCGGCAGGAAGCCGGCGCCCTCCACGAAGGAGCCGACGCGGGAGAGCACGGGGGCGCCGGGGCGGATGGCGTGGCCGAAGACGCGGATCTCGCCGCCGTCGGGCGTGATCAGGCCCATCAGCATGCGCAGGGTCGTCGTCTTGCCGGCGCCGTTGGGTCCGAGCAGACCGAGGACCTGGCCCTTCT
>NZ_JBEPBI010000309.1:0-7668 GCF_040299045.1 Streptomyces sp. NPDC001027 | reverse complement strand
GCGGCCGTGATCGACGCGGACGGTTCCTACCTCGGCAAGTACCGCAAGCACCACATCCCCCAGGTGAAGGGCTTCTGGGAGAAGTTCTACTTCCGCCCCGGGAACGCCGGCTGGCCGGTGTTCGACACGGCCGTCGGCCGGGTCGGCGTCTACATCTGCTACGACCGCCACTTCCCCGAGGGCTGGCGCGCGCTGGGGCTCGAGGGGGCCGAGATCGTCTTCAACCCGTCGGCGACCTCCCGCGGCCTGTCCGCGTATCTGTGGCAGCTGGAGCAGCCGGCGGCGGCCGTCGCCAACGAGTACTTCGTCGGCGCCATCAACCGGGTCGGCGTCGAGGAACTCGGCGACAACGACTTCTACGGCACCTCGTACTTCGTGGACCCGGAGGCCCAGTTCGTCGGGGAGGTGGCCAGCGACAAGGAGCCAGAACTCGTCGTCCGCGACCTCGACATGGCGAAGCTGCGCGCGGTCCGCGACCGCTGGCAGTTCTACCGCGACCGCCGCCCGGACGCCTACGGCCCGCTGACCGCGCCGTAACCGGCCGCGACTGCCGCCGGTCCGGTGCACGGGGGCCGGACCGGCGGCGCCCCTCAGACACGACGACAGCGTTGCACACGGCAGGAGAGGGAGAATGAGCAGCCGAACCGTCATCCGGGGTGGTCTCGTCATCACCGCGTCCGACGAGATCCACGCCGACGTCCTGATCGAGGACGGCCGCATCGCCGCCCTCGCCGTCTCCGGCGCCCCGGCCGCCGAAGCCTGGACCGCCGAGCGCGTCATCGACGCCGCCGGGAAGTACGTGATCCCGGGCGGGGTGGACGTCCACACCCACATGGAGCTGCCGTTCGGCGGCACCTCGGCCTCCGACACCTTCGAGACCGGCACCCGGGCCGCCGCCTGGGGCGGCACGACGACCATCGTCGACTTCGCCGTGCAGAGCGTCGGGCACAGCCTGCGCGAAGGCCTCGACGCCTGGCACGCGAAGGCCGAGGGCAACTGCGCGATCGACTACGGCTTCCACATGATCGTCTCCGACGTGAACCAGGACACGCTCAAGGAGATGGACCGCCTGGTGGAGGAGGGCGTCACCTCCTTCAAGCAGTTCATGGCCTACCCCGGCGTCTTCTACAGCGACGACGGCCAGATCCTGCGCGCCATGCAGCGCTCCGCCGAGAACGGCGGACTGATCATGATGCACGCGGAGAACGGCATCGCCATCGACGTCCTCGTCGAACAGGCCCTCGCGCGCGGCGAGACGGACCCGAGGTATCACGGCGAGGTCCGCAAGGCCCTCCTGGAGGCCGAGGCCACCCATCGCGCCATCAAGCTCGCGCAGGTCGCCGGGGCGCCGCTGTACGTGGTGCACGTATCGGCGATGGAAGCGGTTGCGGAACTGGCCAGGGCGCGCGACGACGGGCTGAACGTCTTCGGCGAGACCTGTCCGCAGTACCTGTTCCTGTCGACCGACAACCTCGCCGAACCCGATTTCGAGGGCTCGAAGTACGTGTGCAGCACTCCGCTCAGGCCCAAGGAGCACCAGGCCAAGCTGTGGCAGGGGCTGCGCACCAACGACCTCCAGGTCGTCTCCACCGACCACTGCCCCTTCTGCTTCGAGGGCCAGAAGGAGCTCGGCCGGGGCGACTTCTCGAAGATCCCCAACGGCCTGCCGGGCGTCGAGAACCGCATGGACCTGCTCCACCAGGCCGTCGTCGACGGGCACATCAGCCGCCGCCGCTGGATCGAGATCGCCTGCGCCACCCCGGCCCGCATGTTCGGCATGTACCCCAAGAAGGGCACCATCGCCCCGGGCGCCGACGCCGACGTCGTGATCTACGACCCGCAGGCCGAGCAGACCGTCTCCGCCGAGACCCACCACATGAACGTCGACTACTCGGCCTACGAGGGCAAGCGGATCACCGGCCGCGTCGAGACGGTGCTGTCGCGAGGCGAACTCGTCATCACCGAGCGGGAGTACACCGGACACGCCGGACACGGCGTCTACACCCCGCGCTCCACCTGTCAGTACCTCTACTAGGAGCAGCGCCCATGGACTTCGGACTCGTCCTGCAGACCGACCCGCCGGCCTCCAAGGTCGTCGACCTGATGCAGCGCGCAGAACGCAGCGGCTTCACCTACGGCTGGACCTTCGACTCCGCCGTGCTCTGGCAGGAACCGTTCGTGATCTACAGTCAGATCCTCGCGAACACCGACCGGCTGACCGTCGGTCCCATGGTGACCAACCCCGGCACCCGCACCTGGGAGGTCACCGCCTCCACCTTCGCCACCCTCAACGACATGTTCGGCAACCGCACCGTCTGCGGCATCGGCCGCGGCGACTCCGCGATGCGCGTCGCCGGCCGCGCGCCCAACACCCTCGCCCGGATCAGCGAGGCCATGAAGGTCATCCGCGCGCTCGGCTCCGGCCAGGAGGCCGACCTCGGCGGGACGGTCGTACGGTTCCCCTGGATCAAGGACGACGCCCGGCTGCCCGTCTGGATGGCCGCGTACGGGCCGAAGGCGCTGAAGATGACCGGCGAGGAGGCCGACGGCTTCATCCTCCAGCTCGCCGACCTGTACCTCACCGAGTACATGGTGAAGGCCGTGAAGGACGCCGCGGCCGCCGCCGGACGCGACCCGGCCGAGGTCAGGATCTGCGTGGCCGCCCCCGCGTACGTCACCGACGACGACTCCCCGCAGGCGCTGGCCCACGCCCGCGAGCAGTGCCGGTGGTTCGGCGGCATGGTCGGCAACCACGTGGCCGACCTGGTGTCGAAGTACGGCGAGCACTCCTCCCAGGTCCCCGAGGAGCTCACCGACTACATCAAGGCCCGGCAGGGGTACGACTACTCGCACCACGGCCGCAGCGACAACCCCGACACCGCGTTCGTGCCCGACGAGATCGTCGACCGCTTCTGCCTCATCGGACCGGTCGACAAGCACATCGAGAAGCTGAACGCCCTGCGCGACCTCGGCGTCGACCAGTTCGCCGTCTACGACATGCACGACGCCCAGGAGAAGGTCATCGACGCCTACGGCACGACGGTGATCCCCGCGGTCAACGGCTGACCCCCTCTTCCCCCGAGCGGCTCCCCACCGCTGCCCTCCCCGTCCCCCCACTCCAGTTCTCCCCTCCTCCACCGTCCGGGGAGGAGGGGGCCGGAGACCCGCACGGCCTTTCCGGATCCGCCCCTCGTTTGATTGGCCTGCCCATGACCGACACCGCTCCCACGGCCATACCGCCGACCGCCCAAGTCACCCTCGCCGACGGCCGGGTGGAGATCGCCCCCGGTTCGCCGCAGCCCAGCGGCCCCTACGCCAACGAGGACCTGCTCCCGGTCCCGGTGGAGAAGCGCACCTGGACCACGTACAACTTCTCCGCGCTGTGGGTCGGCATGGCCCACAACACGGCGTCGTGGACGCTGGCCTCCGGTCTGATCGCCGTCGGCATGGACTGGAAGCAGGCGGTGTTCACCATCGCCCTGGCCAATGTGATCGTGCTGGTGCCGATGCTGCTCACCGGGCACGCGGGACCCAAGTACGGCATCCCCTTCCCGGTCTTCGCCCGTGCCTCCTTCGGCATACGCGGCGCCAACCTCCCTGCCGTGGTACGGGCGTTGGTGGCGTGCGGCTGGTTCGGCATCCAGACCTGGATCGGCGGCGAGGCGATCTACTTCCTCGCCGGCAAGCTGATCGGCGGCGGCTGGAGCGACGCCGGGAAGATCGGCGGCTACGCCTGGACCATGTGGCTGTCGTTCGCGATCTTCTGGGCGATCCAGGTCGCGATCATCTATCGGGGCATGGAGACGATCCGCCGCTTCGAGAACTGGGCCGCTCCCTTCGTCCTCGTCGGCGCGCTCGTGATGCTGATCTGGATGAGCAACAAAGCAGGCGGTTTCGGTCCGTTGCTGGACCAGCCCTCCAAGCTCGGCTGGGGCGGCGACTTCTGGAAGCTCTTCTGGCCGTCCCTCATGGGCATGATCGGCTTCTGGTCGACGCTGTCGCTGAACATCCCCGACTTCACCCGCTACGGGAAGTCGCAGCGGGCGCAGACCTGGGGACAGGCTCTCGGTCTTCCCACGACGATGACGCTGTTCGCGCTGCTGTCGGTGATGGTCACCTCCGGCTCGCAGGCCGTCTACGGCGAGACGATCTGGGACCCGGTACAGCTCGCCGCGAAGACCGACAACGCCGTCGGGCTGCTGTTCGCGCTGGTGACCGTGCTGGTGGCGACGCTGTCGGTGAACATCGCGGCCAACCTGGTGTCGCCCGCCTTCGACTTCTCCAACGTCGCGCCCCGCAAGGTCAGCTTCCGCACCGGCGCACTCGCCACCTGCGTGCTCGGCGTGCTGATCTTCCCGTGGAAGCTGTACTCCGACCCGCAGGGCTACATCTTCACCTGGCTCGGTCTGGTCGGCGGTCTGCTGGGCACGGTCGCCGGCATCCTCATCGCCGACTACTGGATCCTGCGCCGCGGCCGACTCGACCTGACCGACCTGTACCGGGCCGGCGGCCGCTACTGGTACGAGGGCGGCTGGAACTGGCGGGCCGTGGCCGCGTTCGTGGCCGGCGGCGTCCTCGCGATCGGCGGCGCCAGCTTCAAGCCGCTGTTCGACGGCCGTCCGATCCCGGCGCTGGAACCCCTCGCGGACTACGGCTGGGCCGTCGGCCTCGGCACCTCGATCGTGGTGTACCTGGCCCTGATGCTGCCGCGCGGCCGGCAGGAGGACAGCGCCGTCTGAGACGGGCGTCCGCGGCACGTGCGCTTCCCCGCGCGCGTGCCGCAGGCGTGCCGGACGGGACGAACGGCCCGCGGAGTCCTCAGGACTTGCCGCTGCTCTGCAGGGCCGCCACCGCTTCCTTCGCGGCCCTGATGGCGCCCTTGTTGATCTCGTCGGTGGCGGGCGCCTTCTTCGACTCGAAGTCGCTGCCGTTGTAGTTGACGATCACCAGCGCGTTGGCGACCCGGGCGATGACGACGCCCTCGCGGGTCTGCTGCTTGTCCTCGGTCGTGAGGTTCACCACCGAGTAGCCCTCGTCGCCGAGCCCCGGCACCGCCCCGCCGCCGCTCTTCTCCGTGGTGCGCTCCTTGTACGAGCTCTGCGCCGCCGCGTCCGACTCGGCGATCTCGAAGGAGACGTCGAGCCAGCGGTAGTCGTAGCCCTTGAGCGCGTTCCAGGAGCAGGTGCGGCGCAGCGCGGTGTCCGTGGACGGGATCTCCTTGCCCGCAGACTTGGCGCCCGGCACGAGCGAGGCGACCGTCTTCACGCTCACGCCGGTGCACGGAGCGGGCGCGGCCGCGTACGTCTTGGGGGCGGCGCTGGAGGGCTGTCCGGACGACGTGTCGGACTGGGCCTTGCGCGTGTCCTTGCTCGCCGTGTCCTGCGGTTCGTCGGAGGGGCCGGACGACATCGCCCAGCCGGCACAGGCGAGCACGACCACCGGGGTCAGACGCGCGGTGAGGGCGAGCGGCAGTGGGAGAGAGCGCACAGAGCACTTTCGTGGGGGACGGTGTGGACGGGGTCCGCGGTGCGGACGGCAGACGCCAGTGTCACACGACTCCCTGTGGGGCGGAAGTGCGAACTCGCTCCGTGGCCGCGCGATGACGAAGGGGCCCGGATCCACCGGGACATCACCGCCCTTCACGGCTCATAGGGGACACCGCCTGTGCGGGGCGGGCGCGTTCTCCGGGGCCCCACCGCACCGTCACGCCGGGCACGGCGTCCCACGACGGCGGAGACAGACCGCGGTCTCCGGGCCGGGCGCGGGGCGGATGCGTACGATCGCGAGGTCGGCCGCACGCGCAGTGAGGAGCCCCCGTGTTCACCACCCGCCCCACCCTCCAGGGCACCTTCGGCATGGTCTCCTCCACGCACTGGCTGGCCTCGCAGTCGGCGATGGCCGTGCTGGAGGACGGCGGCAACGCCTACGACGCGGCCGTGGCCGGGGCGTTCGTGCTGCACGTCGTCGAGCCGCACCTCAACGGGCCCGCAGGCGAGGTCCCGATCCTGCTCGCCCCGGCCGGCGGAGAGGTGCGGGTGCTGTGCGGGCAGGGCGTGGCGCCGGCCGGGGCGACGGTCGCGCACTACCGCGGTCTCGGCCTCGACCTCGTGCCCGGCACGGGCCCCCTCGCCGCCGCGGTCCCCGGCGCGGTCGACGCATGGCTGCTCCTCCTGCGGGACCACGGCACCAAGTCCCTCGACGACGTGCTGAAGTACGCGATCGCATACGCCGAGCACGGGCACGCGCCCGTGGAGAACGTCGGCGCGACCGTCGAGACGGTACGGGAGCTGTTCGAGACGGAGTGGACCTCGTCGGCGCAGGTGTACCTGCCCGGCGGCCGGTCGCCGCGCCCGGGTGAGCTGCTGCGCAACCCGGCGCTCGCCGCCACCTGGAAGCGGCTGCTCGCCGAGACCGCCCCGGCGGGCGACCGGGAGGCCCGGATCGAGGCCGCGCGGGAGGTGTGGCGGTCCGGGTTCGTCGCCGAGGCGCTCGTGCGGCAGTCGGAGCGCCCCACCCTGGACACCAGCGGCGAGCGTCACACGGGCACGCTCACGGCCACCGACCTCGCCGGCTGGTCCGCGTCCTACGAGGCGCCGGCGACGTACGACTGGAACGGCTGGACCGTGTGCAAGGCCGGCCCCTGGAGCCAGGGCCCGGCCCTCCTGCAGCAGCTCGCGCTGCTCCCGCCCGAACTGCCCGAGTACGGCTCCGCCGCCTACGTCCATCTCCTGGTGGAGGGCTGCAAGCTCGCCATGGCCGACCGCGAGGCCTGGTACGGCGACGCGGCCGAGGTCCCGCTGGAGGCTCTGCTCGCCCCCGGCTACAACGCGGGGCGCCGACGACTGATCGGCGACGAGGCGTCGTACGGGCTGCGGCCCGGCAGCCCCGGCGGGCGCACCCCGCGGCTGAGCGCGCACGCGCACGTGATCGCCGTGGACGACCCCGGCGCCGGCCCCCTGGGCGTCGGCGAGCCGACCGTAGCCAAAGGGCCGGCGTCGCCCGTGCCCGGCGAGCCGCCGGTCGCCGTCGACGGGGCCGTCCGCGGCGACACCTGCCACCTCGACGTCGTCGACCGCTGGGGCAACATGGTCGCGGCGACGCCCAGCGGAGGCTGGCTGCAGTCCAACCCGGTCGTGCCCGAGCTGGGCTTCCCGCTCGGCACACGGCTGCAGATGACCTGGCTGGAGGAGGGCCTGCCGAACTCCCTCACGCCGGGGCGCCGCCCCCGCACCACCCTCACGCCCTCGCTCGCGCTGCGCGACGGGGTCCCGGTCCTGGCGTTCGGCACGCCCGGCGGCGACCAGCAGGACCAGTGGCAGCTCCACTTCCTCCTGGGGGTCGCCCTGCGCGCGCGGGTGCGCGGCGGACTCGACCTGCAGGGGGCGATCGACGCGCCCAACTGGCACACCGACGGCTTCCCCGGCTCCTTCTTCCCGCGCGGCATGCGGCCCGGCAGTCTCACCGTGGAGTCCCGGATGCCGGCGGCGGTGGTGCAGGAGCTGCGGCGACGCGGTCACCGGGTGACCGTCGGCCACGCCTGGTCCGAGGGCCGTCTGTGCGCGGTCGCCCGCGATCCGGCGACCGGGATCCTGTCGGCGGCCGCGAACCCGCGCGGCATGCAGGGATACGCGGTGGGCCGCTGACGACCCCGCCCGGCCCGGCCCGGCC
>NZ_JBEPBI010000308.1:0-7727 GCF_040299045.1 Streptomyces sp. NPDC001027 | reverse complement strand
TTTTAAATCACCCGCCCCCCACCTATCAAAACACAACTCGCAAAACACAGTTCCCACCCACCCCGCTATCCGCATCGGCCCGGGCGACGGCCGGGCCGGCGCCGGCGACCGCGCCGGCGGCGAGCGTCGCCACACAGAGACCGACGGCCGCGCCGGTGCGGGCGGCGCCCTGCGACCGTGGGCCGCTGCTCAGAAACGGAACGCGCATGACGAGACGACTCCTTTGCATCCCTCTGCAGGAGGCAGGCGGGGCGACAAATGAACGGACGGACGGGCGTGGGCGGGCGTGGGCGGGCGTGGAGCCCACGCGCGGGTTCGGGAGGGTGCGGGGCCGGCTCAGCCGGCGAGGCGGGCCACCTTGCGGGCGCTGAGGTCGATCACCAGGCTGCGGGTGTCGATCCACGGTCCGTTCTTGACCTTCGACAGCAGCCGTACGCAGCGGTGTTCGCCGCACTTGGCGAGGGCGGCCGGGCCGGCGCCCGGCGTCGCCCGGTACACCATGCTGGCGAGCTGCAGCTGGTCGGGGGAGGTGAGGGCCTTGCCGGTGGCGTCCTTGAAGTCGGCCTTGAGGCCGGCACCGAGCGGGTCGGCGATCAGCAGGGCGGCCGCCTCGTTCTGCTCGGCGGTGCCGAGCGGCGGCTGGACGCCGTGCTGGGAGCCGGTGGCCTCGACCTTGCCGGTGGCGAGGTTGACGGTCTTGGTGACGAGCGTGTCGGTCTTGTAGTCGTAGAAGGACACGTCCGCGCGCCGGGGCGCGTCGGGGTCGTCCACCTCGGCGGCCTCGGGGTCGGCGAGGTCCACGCCGAGGCGCTGGGGGCCGCGGTCGCCGTCCACGTCCCTCGCCGCGGTGAGGGGCTGCTGGTTGAGCGCGATCTTCTCGACGCGCGCGATCTCGTCGTCGGTCAGCGGGTCGCGCCCGGTGCCCTTGGCGCCCTCGGCGGGCGCGTCCTCGACGACGCCGGGGCGCACCGCCGCGGTGTCCCCCTGCCGCCCGTCGGCCGCCTGCCCGGCGCTCTGTCCGTTCCCGCTGCCTCCCTTGTCGTCCGCCCCCGCCGTGCCCGGGAGGGTGATCCCGACCATCACGGCCGTCGCGGCCACCGCTATGGCCGTACCCGCCACCACCTTGCCCAGGTGGCGGCGCACCGTCGTGCGCACAATCTCCCCCTACTCCCCCTGTTGCCCGGGAGTACGTCTGCCCCAATGGTCGTGCACGCGGCGTTCGTTTGTCTCCGCATGCACCGGTCATCGGGTAAGAGGGGCGTAAGTCACGCGTGGTTCCCTCAGATTCCGGGAGACTCGGGCGGCAAGGCGACCCCGCCGCGGCGGCACACCTGAAAGAGTCGTATCCATGCAGGTCTGGCCTGGAGAGGCGTATCCCCTCGGTGCCACGTACGACGGCGCCGGCACGAACTTCGCGGTCTTCACGGAGGCCGCGGACCGAGTAGAGCTGTGTCTGCTGCACGACGACGGCTCGGAGACGGCGGTGGAACTACGGGAGAGCGACGCGTTCGTCCGGCACGCGTACGTGCCGGGCATCATGCCGGGGCAGCGGTACGGCTTCCGGGTGCACGGCCCCTACGACCCCGGTCGCGGGCAGCGCTGCAACTCGGCGAAGCTGCTGCTCGACCCCTACGCGAAGGCGGTGGCCGGCGCGATCCGGTGGGGCGAGGAGGTGTACGGCTACCACTTCGGCGCGCCCGAGCGGCGCAACGACCTCGACTCGGCGCCGCACACGATGACGTCGGTGGTGGTCAACCCGTACTTCGACTGGGGCGACGATCGCAGGCCGCGCACCGACTACCACCAGACGGTGATCTACGAGGCGCACGTCAAGGGTCTGACGATGCGCCACCCGGGGCTGCCCGAGGAGCTGCGCGGCACGTATGCGGCGCTGGCGCACCCGGCGGTCCTCGAACACCTGACGGAGCTCGGGGTGACAGCCCTGGAGCTGATGCCGGTGCACCAGTTCGTCAACGACCACCGGCTGGTCGACATGGGGCTGAACAACTACTGGGGCTACAACACGATCGGCTTCTTCGCCCCGCACAACGCGTACGCCTCCTGGGGCGACCGCGGCCAGCAGGTGCTGGAGTTCAAGTCGGCGGTGCGGGCGCTGCACGAGGCGGGCATCGAGGTCATCCTCGACGTGGTCTACAACCACACCGCCGAGGGCAACCACCTGGGCCCGACGCTGTCCTTCCGGGGCATCGACAACCCCTCCTACTACCGGCTGTCGGACGACCCCCGCTACTACACGGACACCACCGGCACCGGTAACTCGCTGCTCATGCGGTCTCCGCACGTACTGCAGATGATCATGGACTCGTTGCGGTACTGGGTGCTGGAGATGCACGTCGACGGGTTCCGCTTCGACCTCGCGGCGACCCTGGCGCGCCAGTTCCACGAGGTGGACCGGCTGTCGTCGTTCTTCGACCTGGTCCAGCAGGACCCGGTGGTGTCCCAGGTGAAGCTGATCGCGGAGCCGTGGGACGTGGGCGAGGGCGGTTACCAGGTGGGGAACTTCCCGCCGCTGTGGACGGAGTGGAACGGCAAGTACCGCGACACCGTGCGGGACGTGTGGCGGGGCGAGGCGCGGGCGGTGGGCGAGTTCGCGTCCCGGCTGACCGGCTCGTCCGACCTGTACCAGGACGACGGACGGCGTCCGCTGGCCTCGATCAACTTCGTGACCTGCCATGACGGGTTCACCCTGCACGACCTGGTCTCCTACGACGACAAGCACAACGAGGCCAACGGGGAGGACAACCGGGACGGCGAGAGCCACAACCGGTCCTGGAACTGCGGCGTGGAGGGCGACACCGACGATCCCGGGGTGCTGGGGCTGCGGGCCCGGCAGATGCGTAACTTCGTCGCCACGCTGATGCTCTCCCAGGGCGTGCCGATGCTCAGCCACGGGGACGAGTTCGGGCGCACCCAGAAGGGCAACAACAACGCCTACTGCCAGGACAGCGAGCTGGCCTGGGTCGAGTGGCCGCAGGAGGGCAGCGAGCTGCTGGACTTCACGCGCGCGCTGGTGCGGCTGCGCAGGGAGCATCCCGTCTTCCGGCGGCGCCGCTTCTTCCACGGGCGGCCGGTGGAGGGCACCCATGACGAGCTGTCGGACATCGCCTGGTTCACGCCCGGCGGGACGGAGATGGCGCAGCGGGACTGGGACCGGGCGCAGGCGTCCGCGCTGTCGGTGTTCCTCAACGGCAACGCGATCTCCGAGCCGGGTCCGCGCGGCGAACGGATCACCGACGACTCCTTCCTGCTGATGTTCAACGCGACCCCCAAGACGCTGGAGTTCACGGTGCCGGTCGACCACGGACGGCAGTGGCAGGTGGTCGTGGACACGGCGGACCCGGCGTCCGTGGCGGCGGGGGCGGGCGCCAAGGTGCAGGCGGGAGCCCGGCTGACGCTGCCCGACCGGAGCATGACGGTGCTGCAGCGGCCGACATAGGCAGCCCCCGGCGGCACGGGGGGCCGCGCGGGCGGCCTGGGGGCGACGGGCCCCCACGGGGGCAGCGGCGGACCGGCACGGGGGCGGCGTGGGGGCGGGCGCCGGGCCCGCGCGAGGGGGGACCCGGCCCCACCCCCTGGGGGAAGGCGGTGACACGAATCGCGGCAGGGCGGGTACGTAGGGTGTCATGACCCCTGAGCGACGTGACGCCCCCGTTCCCGTGCCGCCCACGGCGACCTACCGCCTGCAGCTGCAGCCCGGGTTCCCCTTCGGGGCCGCGGCGGCGGCCGTGCCGTACCTGGCCTCGCTCGGCGTCTCGCATCTGCATCTCTCCCCCGTCCTGGAGGCCGTGCCGGGCTCCCTGCACGGCTACGACGTCACCGACCCCACGCGCGTGCGTGCGGAGCTGGGCGGGGAGGAGGGACTGCGGGCGCTGGCGGGCGCCGCGCGGGAGCACGGCCTCGGCCTGGTGGCGGACATCGTGCCGAACCACATGGCGATGGCCCCGCGCCACAACCGCCCCCTGTGGGAGGTGCTGCGGGAGGGCCCCGACTCGCCCTACGCGCGCTGGTTCGACATCGACTGGGAGGCGCAGGACGGCCGGATGCTGCTGCCGGTGCTCGGCGGTCCCGTCGGCGGGGAGCTGGGACGCCTGCGGGTGGACGGCGACGTCCTGCGCTACCACGAGCACGCCTTCCCGCTGCGCGAGGGCACCGGCGAGCTGCCGCTGCCGCAGTTGCTGGACGCCCAGTGGTACCGCCTCGCCTGGTGGCGGCTGGCCCGCACGGAGCTGAACTACCGGCGCTTCTTCAGCATCTCGGAGCTCATCGGGGTGCGGGTGGAGGACCCGGTGGTGTTCGAGGCCACCCACGGCACGATCCTGCGGCTGCTGCACGAGGGCGTGCTCGACGGGCTGCGCGTGGACCACCCGGACGGCCTCGCCGACCCGGACGGCTACCTGGAGCGGCTGCACGGGGCGAGCGGCGGCCGGTGGACGGTCGTCGAGAAGATCCTCGCGGACGGGGAGCGGCTGCCGGATTGCTGGCCCGTCGCCGGCACGACCGGCTACGACGCCCTGCGCCGCGTCGACGGCCTGTTCACGGACCCCGCCGGGGCCGCCGAACTGCTGACCCGCTACCGGCGCTTCGCGGCCCCGCAGACGGACCGGGGCGGCGACTGGGCGGCGACCGTGCGGCGGGCGGCCCACGAGGTGATCTCGCACGAGCTGGCGGCCGAGACGGACCGGCTGACGCGCACCGCCTCGCGCGTGTGCGCCGCGTCGCCCGACCCCGCGCTGCGCGACCGCGCGCCCTGGGCGCTGCGCAGGGCCCTGGTGGAGCTGCTGGTCCGCATGGAGGTCTACCGGCCCTACGCCTCGGGCGACCCGGCGGCCGTCGTCACCGAGGCGGCGGCCGAGGAGGCCCGGCAGGCGTTCGCGGTGCCCGAGGAGGCGGGCGCGGTCGACGCGGTGCGAGGGCTGGTGCTCGGCGGGGAGGGCGGGGCGGGGGCGGAGCTGCGGGCGCGGTTCGCGCAGACGTCGTCCGCGCTGCGCGCCAAGTCGGTGGAGGACACGGCGTTCTACCGGTACGTGCCGCTGCCCGCGGCGAACGAGGTGGGCGGCGACCCCGGCTCCCCCGGCGTGTCGCCGGCCGCCTTCCATGCGTACTGCGCGCGCGTGCAGCGCGACTGGCCGGCCACCGGGACGGTCGTGTCGACGCACGACACCAAGCGCAGCGCCGACGTGCGCACCGCGCTCGCCGTGCTCACCGAGTGCCCGGAGCGCTGGTCCGGCGTCCTGGAGGAGGTCACCCGCACGCAGGAGGCGGCGGTGGACGGGCAACTGGCGTGGGCGGCCTGGCAGACGGTCTTCGGGCTCGGCCCGGCGGATGCGGAGCGTGTGCAGGAGGCCGTGCTCAAGCACGCGCGCGAGGCGGGCCTGTACACGAGCTGGACGGAGCAGGAGCCGCCGTACGAGGACGCGGTGGCCGCGTTCACGGCGACGGGACCGTGCGGGCCGCCCGGTGAGCGGGTGGCCGCGCTGCGCCGCACGCTGGCCCCGCACATCCGGGCGAACGTGCTCGGCACGGCGTTGGTGCATCTGACGATGCCGGGCGTGCCGGACGTCTATCAGGGCGCCGAGTGCGAGTCCCGGACGCTGGTCGACCCGGACAACCGGCGCCCGGTGCGCTTCCCGCCCGCGGAGCCCGACACCAAGGCGGCCGTGACCGAGGCGGCGCTGTGGCTGCGCCGGCGGCGCCCGGACGTCTTCGGGGAGTCGGCGACGTACGAGCCGCTGCCCGCCGAAGGAGCGGCGGCGGACCACTGTCTGGCGTTCGCGCGCTCGGGCCGGGCGGTCACGGCGGTCACCAGGCTGTCGCTGCGGCTGGCTGAGGCGGGCGGCTGGCGGGAGACGCGGCTGGCGCTGCCGCCGGGGCGCTGGGCGGACGTGCTGGCCGGGGAGCGGGAGTTCAGCGGCCACGCGCGCGTGGCCGACCTGTTCGAACGGCTGCCGGTGGCGCTGCTGGAGCGGGTCGGCTGACGCGGCGCGCCGGCGGCGGAGCGGGCGGCTTCACGACGGACGCCCGGAGATCCGCAGCACGCGCCCCGACGGCGGAACCGGCAGCCGCGCGACGGACGGCCGGAGATCCGGGGCGCGGCCCGGCGGCGGGATCGGCGGCCGCGCGACGGCGGACGGCGTGCACGTCCGCGCGGGCGTCGAACACCCGCGCTCCGGGCCGGGCGGTCGGCTCGCCCCTCTCCGCCGACCCGCGCTTCGAGCGCCCCTGGAGCCTGCCCGCGGGCGTTCTTGACAGTTCACAAGGACCGTGGGGTACTGCGGGGGCGAAGGCCGGGCGGACGAATACGGGGGTGAGTCTCCTGCCGGAGCTGCGCTACCCCACGGTGACCGAATTGACCTCTTCTGCCCGGGCTCTGGCCGCGCGCCAGCCCGGCACGTGCACGCTGCGCCAGGTGGGGGTGTCCCGTGCGGGCCGGCCGCTGCACCTGCTGTCCGTGGGCCACGCCCGGCGGGCCGTGCTGGTCGTCGCGGGCGCCCACGCCAACGAGCCGACGGGGGGGTGCACGCTGCTGGCGCTCGCCGAACGGGTGCTCCACGAACGCGAGCTGCGCGACGGCACGTCCTGGCACTTCCTGCTCTGCGCGGACCCCGACGGGGCGAGTCTGCACGTCACTCCCGCGCCCCGCAGTCTGCTGGAGTACCACCTCGGCTTCTTCCGTCCGGCGGGCCCGGAGCAGCCCGAGTGGTCCCCTGCGGTCCTGCCGCCGGACCGCCTGCCGCCCGAGACGCGCGCGCTGACCCGCGTCATCGACGAGCTGCGCCCCTACCTCCAGGTGACCCTGCACGGGACCGACCTGGGCGGCAGCTGGGTGCAGCTGACGAAGGACATCCCGGGGCTGGCCGAGCCCTTCGCCAAGTCCGCCGCGCAGCTGCACATCCCGGTCGAGACGGGAGCCTCCGACGCGGCGGGGTGGCCGGCGTCCGGGCCCGGGGTGCACGTGATGCCCGCCGTCGGCGCGGCGGCCGCCTACCCGAGCATGCCCGACGACGCCCGGCACAGCACCTGGTACCACGCGCACCGCTACGGCGGTCTGACGGCGGTGGTGGAGGTCCCGATGTGGGCGAGCGACATGGTGGACGACCCCGCACCGCACCCCGCTCCGGCCGCGGCGATCCGACGGCTGGCGCGGCGGCTGCTGCGGGACGCGACGGAGGTGGAGCGGGTGCTCGTCGAGGTGCTGCCGCGGCTGGAGGGCGTCGACGGGCCGCTGCTGCGGGCGGCTCGATGGGCGCTGGAGCTGGCGCCCGGGCTGGCCGCTGACTGGACCCACACCCCGCCGGCCGACACGACGATGGCGTACGTCGGCAGCGTGGACGCGTTCGCCCGTCGGCTGCCGCTGCGGGCGGCCGCGATGCTGTGGCGGGTGCTGCAGGAGTACGACGACGACGCGGCTCCGCGGCTCGAGCGGCTCGTCGCCACCTGGAGCGACGCCTTCGCCGACCGCTTCCGCGCCCGCTGGGTCCCCCTGGAGCACCAGGTCGAGCACCAGTCCCGGACGGTCGTCGCCGCCGCCCTGCACGCCCGGCACCGGGCGGCGTAGCCGCGGACGCCCGGCAGACGCGGCGAACGTGCGCTGAGTCGGCGGACGCGGCGAGGGACGGCGAACGTGGGCGGGGGTCGGCGGACGCGGCGAGGGGGTGCGGTCCCGGCGGCGGTCCGCCCGCGGCCGGGGCGGCCCCGGGAGCGCGGGC
>NZ_JBEPBI010000307.1:0-7951 GCF_040299045.1 Streptomyces sp. NPDC001027 | reverse complement strand
GGACGGGTTCGTGCGCCGACTGCCGGCCGGATATCACACTCCGCTCGCCGACGCGCCGCTGTCCGGCGGCCAGCGCCAACGCCTCGGACTGGCGCGCGCCCTGGCCCGCGACAGCCGTCTGCTCGTCCTGGACGATGCCACGTCCAGCCTGGACTCGGCCACGGAGGCCGCGGTTCTTCGCGCCCTGGACGACTCGTACGGCGACCGCACCCGGCTTGTCGTGACGCGACGCACGGCCACGGCCGCCCGCGCCGACCTGGTGGCATGGCTGCACGAAGGCCGCATCGCAGCCCTAGCCCCCCACCGCGAACTGTGGCGCCTGCCGGCCTACCGCACCCTGTTCGACGGCCTGGAGGACGCCGATGAGAACGCGAACGAGGCCGCACCGGTAGACGCGCACGAGGTCGCGAACGAGGACGCCAACGAGGTCGCGAATGACTGACGTGGAGCACTGGCCGTCCGCGGAACGCCTTCGAGGACCGGCGACGCATCGACGCACGCCCACTGCGGCCGACCAGGCCGAAACGCCCCGCCCGAACCCCCCGCACGCCTCCTCCTCCCTCACCGCGGCCCACGGAACGGCCGTGCGCCTGCTCCGCCACGCCCTCGCCGCGAACCGTGCCGCCGCGCTCCGGCTGACCTGGTGGACCCTGCTCTCCGCCGCCCCGGCGCTCGTCTGCGGCAAGGCCCTGGCCTGGGCCGTCGACCGCGGCTTCCTGATGGACCGGCCCCGCACGGCGGCCTTCGCACTGGGCGTGTTCGCACTGAGCGCCCTCGGCGGAGCCTGGGCGAGCAGGCAGAGCTACCCGTGGCTGGCCGAGATCGTCGAGCCGCTGCGCGACCGACTGCTGCGGGACGTCGTCACGGGCGTCCTCCACCGAGCAGTCGCCCCGGGCGCCGCTCACGACGACGGTGCGGCCGTGGCCGTCGCCCGCCTCACCCGGCAGGTGGAGGCCGTGCGCGACGCGCTGGCAGGGCAGCTCATGCTGCTGTGGCAGTTCGTCCTGACGGTCGCAGCCGTCATCGCGGGCACCGCCGTCCTCTCGCCGGCCGCCGCGCCCCTGGTCGCCGCACCGCTCCTGGTCGCCCTCGTCCTCTTCGCCGTCCTGGCCCCCGCCACGGTGCGCAGACAGCGCGAGGCCTTCGACGCCGAGGAGACGCTCGCCGGCTGTGCGGTCTCCACGGTCACCGCCCTGCGCGACATCGTCGCCTGCGGGGCGCACGAGCACGCGCAACGAGAGGTCCTCGACGCGGTCCGCGGGCATCTTCGAGCCTCCAGGGCCCTGGCCTCGGTCTGCGCGCTGCGGCGGCTGATCGTGGCCCTGGGGGCGCACAGCCCCCTCCTGCTCGTCGTCCTGGCCGCGCCGCGTCTGCACGCCCGCGGGGTGACCGCCGGCGAGATCGTGGGCGTCCTCGCCTACGTCCTGGCCACCCTCGAACCCGCGATCCGCCTGCTGGTGCAGGGGCTCGGCGCGTCCTGGCTGCGGTTGGCCGTGGCAGCCGAACGTCTTGCCGAGGCCGCCCGCCGTCCGAAGGCCGGACCGGATTCCCAGTCCGTCCTGCGGCCCCACGACGGCTCGGTGACGATGTCGGGGATCGTCTTCGCCTACGGCACCGATGCCGAACCGGTCCTCGACGGGCTCGATCTGACGATCGCCGACGGCGAGCACCTGGTGGTCGTCGGTCCCTCGGGCATCGGAAAGTCGACCCTGGCCGAAGTCCTGGCCGGCATGCTGCCGCCCGACCGCGGACAAGTCGTCCTGGGCGGCGCGCCCCTGGAACGCATCGCCCCGCGCGACCTGGCCCGCGCCCGTGTCCTCGCACCCCAGAGCCCCTACGTCTTCGCGGGCGCCCTGCGCGAGAACCTCTGTTACTTCGCGCCCGGCGCCACGGACGCCGCCCTGGCCGACGCGGTGAGCGAACTCGGGATGGACACGCTGGCCGAGCGGCTCGGAGGGGCCGACGCGCCGCTCGACCCGGCCGCGCTGTCCAGCGGGGAACGCGCCCTCGTCGCCCTGGCGCGCGCCTATCTGTCCGACGCGCGGTTGGTCGTCCTCGACGAGGCGACCCGGCATCTGGACGCGGCGCTCGAACGACGGGTGGAGGAGGCGTTCCGCCGTCGGCCCGGCACGGTCGTCACCGTCGCGCACCGCATGTCCCTGGCCCGCCGTGCGGACCGGGTCCTTCTCCTGGACGGTACGCGGCCGAGCACCGGCACCCACGACGCACTGCTGGCCGAAGTCCCGCTCTACGCCGACCTGATGGGCCACTGGCGCACCGGCACGGCAGACGCCGCCGGCGCCGACTGTGCCGGCGCCGACCGCGTCGCCGCCCGTCACACCGGCGCCGGGCTCAACACCCCGGGCGCAGCATCAGGTCACTCATCGTCGCGTCCTGCGGAAGATCCAGCGCCATGACCACGGCGGCCGCCACCGACGCCGGACGCATATGGTCCTGGGGCGCATAGGGCAGACCGAACTGGTCGTGCAGTTTGACCTGCATGGGCGTGTCCGTCTCCCCGGGATACACCGTGGTGACCCGCACACCGTGCGCGTACTCCTCGGCCCTCAAGGACTCCGCAAGGGCCTTCAGACCGAACTTCGACGCCGCGTAGGCGCTCAACCGCGGCGGCGCGTGCACCCCCGCCCCCGAGTTCACGAAGACCACATGCCCGCGCCCCTTGCGCAGCGCGGGCAGCAGCAGTCCGGTCAGCTCCGCCGGGGCGACGAGGTTCACCGCCAGCGTGTCCTGCCAGACCGTCGCGCTCGACTCGTCCACGCGACCAGACTCCACCACGCCGGCCGCATGCACGAGTGAGTCCAGGCGCTCGGGCAGCGCGTCGGCCGTCAACCGGGCGCGGATCGACGCCGGTTCGGACAGATCGGCCGCCACCGTCCGGCTGTCGGGGAACCGCGCACGCAGCTCCCGCGCCCGTGCTTCGTCCCGAGCCAACAACCACAACTCCTCGCCCCTGGCAGCGAAGGCCGCCGCCACCGCCGCACCGATCCCCGAACCAGCACCTGTGATGAGGTGAATTCCCATAGCCTGATACATACCCTAAATGCGCATCACCTCCCGTTTCACGCAGGCGAGTTGAAGGCATCCCGGCGCACGACGAGGTCGCGGCGCGAGAGGGGGGGCGTGCGCCGAGCGCACATGCATGCGGCGATGCGGATCAGACGCGGTGCGCAGCGTCGTATCGGGCGCGTGCCGTCAGCACGTCGGCCTCATGGGCGACGGCCCACTGTCCCATCGTGACCAGCAGGTCTCGCAGTGAACGCCCCAGGTCGGTCAGCGCGTACTCGGCCCGTGGAGGTGTCTCGGCGTGAAGGGTTCGGCTGATGAGCCCTTCGCGTTCCAGCGATCGCAGCGTGCGGACCAGCATGCGGCGGCTGAGGCCCTGGACCGACCGGTCGAGCTCGTTGAAGCCGTAACTGCGCTGCGCCAGCAACGACAGCAACACCGGGCTCCATTTGTCGCCGATCCGGCGCAGCAGCGCCGTCGCAGGACACCTCTCGTGGTCATCGACCGTGACCGGCACCGCGACGCCGACGAAGGGTTCGTCTGCCGAGGGTTCGTGGAGGGGTGACATCAATGTGCCTTCTTACGAGACCAATGCGCCAGGACCGATCCTCAGGCTACACACACGGCAGAGGAGCCTCTCTTGATCGCAGTAAGCGGAGCCTCGGGAAATCTGGGCAGCGCGACCGTCCGCCATCTCGTCCAACGCACCGACGCCGCCCGCGTCCTGGCGTTGTCCCGCACCCCGGACCGGAGCGCCGACTTGGGCGTACGCACCCGCCATGCCGACTTCGACCAACAGGACGCGCTCGTCCGGGCCTTCGACGGTGTGGAACGGCTGCTGATCGTCAGCATCGGAACCGACGACCGGCTGCCCAAGCACGTCCGAGCGATCGACGCCGCCGTGAAAGCGGGCGTGGGCCATGTCCTCTTCACCTCCATCACGCGCGCCGGGGACCCTGGCCACCCCAATCCCCTCGTCCCCGACTACGGGGCCACCGAACGGCTGCTGGCGGAATCCGGACTGCCGTTCACGGTGCTGCGTTTCAACGTGTGGGTCGAGATGCTGAACCTGGTCGGAGTGGCTCCTCGGGCCGTCGCCACCGGAGTCCTGTCCAGCAACAGCCGGGACGGACGCATCGGCCACATCACCCGAGACGACAGCGCCGCGGTGGCCGCCGCCGTCCTGGCCGAGGGCGGCAGTCAGGGAGAGATCCTCGAGGTCACCGGACCGGAGGCCGTGACCGACGCCGACATCGCCGCCGCGTTGTCCGAGGCCACCGGCCGCCGCATACGCCACGAGGAGGTCTCCGACGCCGCACACCCCCAGCGACTCATGGACCAGGGGTTCCCCGAGCACTTCGCTCACGCGTGGAGCGCCGCCGGCACGGCGAAACGCGACGGCTGGTACGACGTCACCACTCACACCGTCCAACGGCTCACCGGCCAGCCGGCCACCCCCATCGTCGACTACTTCACAGCACATCGAGCCGAGCTGACCGCCTGATCCCGGTCCTGGTACCGGCGCCACGCATTCGACGGCGCCACCCCGGCCGCGCAGGGGTTCTGATGGCGTGGCCCGGCGTCACGAATCGCCGGTCGACACCCGAGCGACATCCCGAGGCGCCGGGAGCACGCCTACTGCCTCGATGCCGCGTCCGCCCAGGTGGGCGCGATTGCCGTAAGCGGAGGTCGGGGCTCAGGCGGGTTCAGGTAGGGGGTACCGACCCAGCGGGGTACGGGATCCTGCGCTGGACGACTCACAGGACATCGAGGTCGCCTGGCTGGAGGCATCCATGCGGGTGTTCACCGAAGTCACCGACCTGCAGATGCGCCACCGCGTCCTGCTGGACCTGCCTACCTCCCGCGCGGCCTACCCGCCACACCACGACGGGCCCTGAGCCCGACGCCCACGCCATCGGGGGCCTCGTCCCTTCTCCGTCTACTCGAGCCCACCGCGACGGAGGCCGTCCCTCATTGCGCTGAGCTTCGCGGTTGTCGCCGGAGTCCATTCCTTCTTCTGTCCAGCGAGACGGAAGGCGTCGTCGATCTCGCTGAGCTTCGCGGAGGACAGGACGCCCGCCCGCTCGATCAGGTCGTCCCGGGACACGGTGGTCAGCCATGTGCACGGGGTGAAGCCTGGACGCGGGAACGCGAGCCGCAGCACGCCTTCGAGCGGCAGCCCGTCACCGGCGCCGACCGTCACTTCGATGCCCAGACCGCTGATGTCGAAGCCCGCCGGGGCGACGACCTGCATCACCTGGAACCCGGACGCGTCGTCTCCTGACAGCAGTACGACCAGCCGCCGCTCGTCGAACTGGACCCACCAGACTTCGCCACGTTGCACAAGCCCTCCGATACACAGGACGTCAGGCAGACGCTGCGCGACCTGACGCGGTGTGGAGACGGGTACGGCCACCGTTGATCACCGGTGTGTGAAGACCGAGGATCATGCCAGGGTGCGGTCACCTTCCGTCGGTCGATCCACCGATCGATCGTCTCACGTTGCAGATCTCGGACGCGTCTGGGGCTGCTCGATGGTCGTGCTCGTCCAGGGCGCTCGTCGGTTCGGCACTCCCAAGTTCTGGGGATTCTCGCGCCGTCGGCCTCCGGGCATGCTCGCCAAGGCCAGTTCCGAAAAGGCAGCGAACTGCAGCAGTGCGTTCGTTCGGGAAAAGGAGAGATGACCATGAGATCTGCCATATGGGGTCGTGGTGTCGTCGTGGCGGCGTTGAGCGCCTGCGCCCTGGCGCTGGGGACGACAAGTGCGTTCGCTGCGGCGGCGATTCCGGTCACGACGGACTTCGGGCCGAGCGTCTACAAGAAGACTCAGACGCGCTCCGGCAAGGTGGGAGTTCAGGATCTTCGGGCCGGGGACTCCATCTTCGCCGACTGCTGGGATCGCGGCGACAACATCGACAACCGTGGAAACGTGTGGTACCACACGTTGTCCGAGCGCTACACCGCCACCACCGGGCAGGAGTTGTTCGTCGAGGGGTGGACGTACGGTGCGTACATAGACGGGAACCAGGCATTCCATGAGGGGACCATTCCGGAGTGCTGACGGGGTGAGCCGTTCCATCTGGGGCCGAAGAAGTCCCGACAGTCGGTGTCCTGGCAGTCGGCACGGGAACTGAGACCTCCACTTCCGCTTTTTGGGAAGGGAGTCGAAAATGCGCCAAGAAGAGCCTCGGTGTCGGTCAAAAGCCTCGAACCACTGGATCGGCGCGATGCGCCGATCCAGGCTGTCTTCGTGGCGTCTCGTCCGGAATCTACCCTCCCTTCTCTCTCGGCCGCCACTGCAGAAGCGGCCACCATTGCAGAGCTGGGGATTGTTGTTTCACAGTGGGTCCAACGGTTCATTCCGCATGATGGATACATGTTGAGGGGCGTTGACCCGCTGACGGGCGCGGCATGCTTCCTGACCAAGGAGCATGGCTACGGCGCTTCCTTCTACCGCGCCCTGGAGATCGAGGAGATCCTGGGCCGGGAGCGACACACCATAGCCGGCATGATGCGCGGTTCTCGCTCCGTCGCCGTCCTCGCTTCGCGAACCCCTCTGAGTTCACGCGGCGTCAGTCCTGAACACGTAGAAATCATGGACGCGGCCGATGTCGGAAGTGAGATGCGGATCGCGCTCACCCTCGCAGGCAGGGCTTGGGGAGTCCTGGTCCTGCTGCGGGGGAGAGGCTGCAGACCTTTCACCACGGCCGAATCCCTACGCGCCGGGCAACTCGCCGGAACTCTGGCCGTCGCGGTGAAGCAGCATGTCGCAAGTCGGTTCTTGCGTCCCGTCCGCAACGCACCTGCCCCGGGCGTAGTGCTGATCGACGGAAATGACACTGTCAGCGCTGTGACCGGGACCGGGCGCGTATGGGTGAGCCGACTCGCGCCGAAGAACGCGACGGCCGACGACGCGGAGATATTCGCGCACGTCTGGAACATCGTTCTGGCCGCGCGCCATCCAGGGAGGCAGGCGCTGAGTCGCGTTCCCGGTCCCGACGGGTGGATCGTCCTGCGAGCCCAGCCATTCGGCGAAACACTGTCCGGCAGCATAGCGGTGACCATTCAACCCGCCTCCTCCGACGTGCTGTTACCTGCGGCTGCCCTCCTGTATGGAATAACCACCAGAGAGCAGACGGTCATTGAACGTGCTCTCGACGGGGCGGCTGTCAAGCAGATCGCTCGCAGCTTGAACATCTCCCTGCACACCGTGAACGATCACCTGAAGTCCGTGTACCGGAAAACCGGAGTCAACAGTCGCGAAGAGCTCATCGCGAGCCTCTCTTTGTGACCCTGAGGCTGCTGCAGGGGCGGGTGGGCCCCTGGCACGGCCGGCCGACTGACGGTGCGCTGGAAGGCTGCATCTACTCGCCGTTCCGCTGCTCGCCCCCGGGATCGGTGTCGCCGGTGCGGCGGGCTGAGCGGTTGCGGGCGTTCGCGAGGGCCACGACGAGGCTGAGAACGCCGGACTGCCGCACCATTCGCGACTGTCACCTCTCACCGAACTCGTCGTGGCCCTGGCGCAGGTGGGCGACACACCCAGAACCACGGCCCGTGCCCTGGAAGCAGAAGAGCTGGTCCACCTCCGACACCAGAAGAGCGCGCAAGCGCACACGCTGGCACGTCTCGCGGACTCCGTCCCCTCGCCGCACCGCGAACGAATGATCGCGCGGGCCCTCGCCCTCGGCTCGTGGCAGGACGTCCTCAAACACGTTGCGAGCCTCGCGCCGGAAGCCGTCCGAGCCCTGGCCGCCGAGCGGTTCGGCGGCCCCTAGCCGCCCCGATGCGTTGCAGCCGGACGCGGTCGAGCGCGCCGAGTCGGTTCTCAGTCGAGGCCGCCGTCGAACCGAGCGACTTACGTGCGCGCATGCGTAGTTCCCCTGAGGCGGACGATGTGGCCGTCTGGGAAGCTCCCCGGGGAGACGCG
>NZ_JBEPBI010000306.1:0-8137 GCF_040299045.1 Streptomyces sp. NPDC001027 | reverse complement strand
GGACGGAGGAACTCCCACTCCTCATCGGACAGTTCATGGCGACGTATCACCCGACCATGATCCACCACTCAAGATCAATTGAAGACACGACCTAGCGCCGCACTCGGCAACACCAGCCCCGTGCCTCTGTCCTACCGGCCGCCCGACCGTCCGGCGGCCTGGCCGGGCTAGTGGGACGTGCCCGCGGTCGCCGGGGGCAGCTCCGCCTGGACGCCCGGGTCGCCGGCGTCCGCCGTGTAGTCCGACGGCTTCGTCTCGTCGACGCCGTCGGGGGCCTTGGCGGCCTTCAGGACGAAGGTCAGGACCACCGTGACGACGACGTTGAGGACGAACGCCGTCAGGCCGATGTAGCCGATCTCGCCGATGCCCGGGATCTCCTTCGCCGAGCCGCCGAAGTGCTTCTGCGTCGGGGAGGTGACCCCGTACGCGGCGAAGGTGCCGTACACCATGCCGACCGCCCAGCCGGCGAGCAGGGCCCAGCGGTGGAACCAGCGGGTGAAGAGGCCGCCGACCAGGGCCGGGAACGTCTGCAGGATCCAGATGCCGCCCAGCAGCTGGAAGTTGATGGCCACCGTCTTGTCCATGGTCAGGACGAAGACCAGGGCGCCCACCTTCACCAGGAGCGAGACCAGCTTGGAGACCTTGGTCTCCTGCGCGGGCGTCGCGTCCGGCCTGATGAAGTCCTTGTAGATGTTGCGGGTGAAGAGGTTCGCGGCCGCGATCGACATGATGGCCGCGGGCACCAGCGCGCCGATGCCGATCGCCGCGAACGCGACGCCCGCGAACCAGGACGGGAACATGTCCTCGAACAGCTGCGGGATCGCCAGCTGCCCGTTGGTGACCTTGACCCCGGCCGCGATCGCCATGAAGCCGAGCAGCGCGAGCAGCCCCAGCATCAGCGAGTACAGCGGCAGGATCGTGGTGTTGCGGCGGATCACCTCACGGCTGCGCGAGGACAGCGTCGCCGTGATGGAGTGCGGGTACATGAACAGCGCCAGGGCCGAGCCCAGCGCGAGCGTCGCGTACGTCCACTGGCCCGGTTCGGCCGGGGTCAGCGCGCCGCGCGGCTTGCCCGTCGCCGGGTTGGTCTGGCTGAACGCCTCGCCCGCCTTGGCGAAGATGTCGTCGAAGCCGCCGAGCTTGATCGGGATGTAGATGATCGCCACCGCGATGACGATGTAGATCAGCGTGTCCTTCACGAACGCGATCAGCGCGGGGGCCCGCAGCCCGGAGGAGTAGGTGTAGGCGGCCAGCACGCCGAACGCGATCAGCAGCGGCAGGTCCTTCACGAACCAGTTGGTGTTCTCGCCGCCGCCGACGCCCATCACGTCCAGCACGGCCTGGATGCCGACCAGCTGGAGCGCGATGTACGGCATCGTCGCGAGGATGCCGGTCACGGCGACCGCCAGCGACAGGCCCTTCGAGCCGAAGCGGCCCCGCACGAAGTCCGAGGTCGTCACATAGCCGTGCTTGTGGGAGACCGACCACAGGCGCGGCAGGAACGTGAAGATCAGCGGGTAGACGAGGATCGTGTACGGCACCGCGAAGAAGCCGGCCGCGCCCGCCGCGTAGATCGCCGCGGGCACCGCGACGAAGGTGTACGCGGTGTACAGGTCGCCGCCGAGCAGGAACCAGGTGACCCAGGTGCCGAACGAGCGGCCGCCCAGGCCCCATTCGTCGAGGCTGTGCTCGTTCTCGGCCTTGCGCCAGCGCGCGGCCAGGAAGCCCATGACCGTGACGGCCAGGAAGAAGAAGATGAAGACGGCGAGCGCCACGCCGTTCACGCCGTCCTTCACCGCGACGCACCGCCCTTCGCGGAGGAGGAGCCCGCACGGCCGCGCTGGTCCAGCTGCCACAGCTTGTACGCGACCACCGTGAGCACGGTCGAGATGAGCACCCACAGCATCTGGTACCAGTAGAAGAAGGGGATCCCGATGAACGCCGGATCGACCTTCGCGTACGAACCCACCCACAGCATCGCCACGAACGGCGCGAACAGGCAGAGGCCGATGGCGACGCGCAAAGGCGTCACCACCGGCCCCTTGGTCACTTCAGGGGTCTCTGACATCGGCGGCTCCGCCCCTCACTAGATCGCCTTGATCACAGATGTAATGCGCAGGCAATGTAAGTGACGGATAAGCCCAGCGGAAGGCCCTCCACAGACCCTCTACTCGGCGGGCCGCTTCAGCCGTGCCACGAACTTGTATCTGTCCCCCCGGTACACCGACCGCACCCACTCCACCGGCAGGCCCTCGCGGTCCAGCGAGTGGCGGGACAGCATGAGCATCGGCAGGCCCACGTCGGTGCCGAGCAGGCCCGCCTCGCGCGGCGTGGCCAGTGAGGTCTCTATGGTCTCCTCGGCCTCGGCGAGACGGACGTCGTAGACCTCGGCGAGCGCGGTGTACAGCGAGGTGTACTTGGCCAGCGACCGGCGCAGGGCAGGGAAGCGCTTCGCCGACAGGTGGGTCGTCTCGATGGCCATCGGCTCGCCGTTGGCCATCCGCAGCCGCTCGATGCGCAGCACCCGCCCGCCGGCCGTGATGTCGAGCAGCCCGGCGAGGCGGTCGTCGGCGGTGATGTAGCCGACGTCCAGCAGCTGCGAGGTCGGCTCGAGCCCCTGGGCGCGCATGTCCTCGGTGTAGGAGGTGAGCTGGAGCGCCTGGCTGACCTTCGGCTTGGCGACGAAGGTGCCCTTGCCCTGGATGCGCTCGAGCCGGCCCTCCACGACGAGCTCCTGCAGCGCCTGACGGACGGTGGTGCGCGAGGTGTCGAACTCGGCCGCCAGCGTGCGCTCCGGCGGGACGGGGGTGCCCGGCGACTGGGTCTGCGTCATGTCGAGCAGGTGCTTCTTCAGCCGGTAGTACTTGGGCACACGCGCGGTACGGACGGCCGCCCCACCCTCGTTCGCCGCACTGCTGACGTCGGTGCTCATGTCCTGCCTTCCCGGCCTCGGATGCGGGTCACATCGTGGCACGGACGCGGCACTGCTGCCCCGCCGTTCCGTGATCCCCTCTGTATACCGTCGCAACCTTTGCTGGTCTAGTCCACCAGGTCAAATGGTCTACCGGAGCGAGCGCCTCCGACGTCGAGGTTTTCGAGAGCTTCTTACTTAAAGGTTCCTGCATATGTAGGTCCCATAACGGCTGGTCGGAGGGGATTCGGCCACCCTTGACAGGGCCATTGGTCTGAGCCAAGCTCTGCGCACTGGTCTACACCATTGGTCCAGGAGATCGAGGTCCCGGCCCGTGGGCGGGGGGTGTGGCATCCCTGAGGAGGATGGCGTGAAGCGCAAGCTGATAGCCGCGATCGGTATCGCGGGCATGATGGTCTCCATCGCGGCGTGCGGGGACGACAGCGGGAGTGGGGACTCCAAGGGCACCGACGCCAAGGAGCTGACCGTCTGGCTCACCGTCGACGCGCAGAACAACTGGCCCGAGCTGGTGAAGGCCGCCGACGCGGCGGTGCAGAAGGCGCACCCCGGCGTCAAGATCAACCACGAGTACTACGGCTGGCCGGACAAGAACGCCAAGCTGGACGCCGTCCTCGCCACCGACAAGGCCCCCGACGTCGTCGAGATGGGCAACACCGAGATGCTCGGCTACATGGTCAAGGGCGCCTTCGCCCCCCTCGACGCGGGCAAGTTCGACAACTCCTCCGCCTGGCTCGACGGCCTCAAGGCCTCGGTGACCTACGACGGCAAGACCTACGGCGTGCCGTACTACGCCGGCGGCCGCGTCGCCAACTGGCGCAAGGACGTCTTCGCCGCCGCCGGGGTGACGTCCACGCCGAAGACCTACGCGGAGCTCACCGCGGCCCTCGACAAGGTGCAGAAGAAGGAGGGCGACAAGTTCTCCGCGTGGTACCAGCCCAGCCGTGACTGGTACGCGGCCATGTCCTTCGTCTACGACGCCGGCGGCGCCATCGCCAAGGAGGACGGCGGCCAGTGGAAGGCCGACCTGTCCTCGCCGGAGTCGATCAAGGGCCTCAACGAGTTCAAGAAGGTCCTCGACACGTACATGCACGGCGACAAGACCAAGGACGAGTCCGACCGCTACATCGTCTACGGCCAGGGCAAGTCGGGCATGATCTTCGCCCCCGCCTGGGAGGGCGCGACCGCCGCCGCCAAGGAGAACGACAAGACCGGCAAGCTGGCCGGCAACGTCGAGAACTTCGTGATGCCCGGCCCGTCCGGCAAGAACCTCCCCGTCTTCCTCGGCGGTTCCGACCTCGCCGTCCCGGTGAAGTCCGACGCGCAGGGCCTCGCCGCCGAGTGGATCAACGCCTTCACCGGCCCCGCCGGGCAGAAGGGTCTGATCGCCAAGGGCAACCTGCCCAACAACAAGACCGACCTCGCGACCCTCAAGAACGACCCGGCGACGGCGGTCCCGGCCACCGCGGCCGAGTCCAACTGGTTCGTCCCGATGGCCCCCGGCTGGGGCCAGGTCGAGAAGGCCCAGGTGCTCCAGACCATGCTCCAGAGCATCGGCACCGGCAAGAAGACGGTCGAGGCCGCCGCGAAGGACGCGGACGCCGCGATCGACAAGGTCATCAACGCCAAGTGACCTGAGGGCAGGGCCCGCGGCCCACCGGGCCCTGCCTCCCGTACGACCCGAAGGACCGCTGAGGAGCGCGCGGATGAGTGCCGCAGACACGACCACCCCTGCCAAGGCGCCGCCGCGGCGGCCGTCACCCCCACCCCCGGCCCCGCCGAAGCGACCAGGCAGCCGGCGCACCCCGGCCGGCACGCCCTGGCTGCTCCTCGCGCCCTGCCTGCTGGTGCTCGCCCTGGTGATGGGCTATCCGCTGGTCCGGCTCGTCACCCTCTCCTTCCAGAAGTTCGGGCAGTCCCAGCTGTGGGGCTTCCAGCCGGCCGAGTCGGTCGGGTTCGACAACTTCGCCGGCGTGCTGGGCGACGGCGAGTTCTGGCAGGTCGTCCTGCGCACGATCGTCTTCGCGGCCGGCTGCGTCGTCCTCACGATGGTCCTCGGCATGGTGATCGCGCTGCTTCTCCAGCGGGTCTCCGGCTGGGTGAAGACCCTCGTCAACATCGCGCTCGTGGCCAGCTGGGGCATGCCGGTCATCGTCGCCACCACCGTCTTCAAGTGGCTGTTCGACTCCGACTACGGCATCCTCAACGCCGTCCTCAGCAGGCTGCCCGGCGTCGAGCTGATCGGCCACAACTGGTTCGCGAGCGGACCGCAGGGCCTCGCGGTGATCATGCTGCTGGTGATCTGGGGCGCGGTGCCCTTCGTGGTGATCACCCTCAGCGCCGGCCTCACCCAGGTGCCCGCCGAACTGGAGGAGGCCGCCCGGCTCGACGGCGCCGGCGCCTGGGGCGTCTTCCGGTACGTCACCCTGCCCATCCTCAAGCCGATCATCGTGATGCTCACGACCCTGTCGGTCATCTGGGACATGGGCGTCTTCCCCCAGGTCTTCGTCATGCGCAACGGCCACCCCGAGGCCGAGTTCCAGCTTCTGACGACGTACTCCTACGACCGCGCCTTCGTCGTCAACGACTACGGACAGGGCTCGGCCATCGCGCTGATCACCGTGCTGCTGCTGCTCGGGGTGGTCGCCGTCTACATGCGCCAGATGCTGAAGATCGGAGAGGTGGAATGACCAGCGTGCGCACCCTCGCCGCGCCGCGCCGGACGTCACGGCTCGGCTGGAACCTCCTCGGCCTGCTGGTCTTCGCCGTCGCGGGCTTCCCCGTCTACTGGATGCTCAACACGGCGTTCAAGCCGGCGAAGGACGCGATCGATCCGGACCCCAGCCTGCTGCCGACGCACCTGACCCTCGACAACTTCAGCCGCGCGCTGCACATCGCCGACTTCTGGGGGCCGGTGGGCCGCAGCCTGCTCGTCTCCCTGGCGGTCGTCGCGATCGGCGTCGTCGTGGGCATGCTGGCCGCGCTCGCCATCTCCCGGTTCGCCTTCCGCGGCCGCAAGATCGTCATCGTCGGCATCCTGGCGGTGCAGATGGTCCCGCTCGTCGCCATGATCATCCCGGTCTTCCTGCTCCTGAACGACCTGGACCAGTACGACAAGCTCTCGGGCCTGATCATCACCTACCTGACCTTCATCCTCCCGTTCACGGTGTGGACCCTGCGCGGCTTCATCGTCAACATCCCCCGGGAGCTGGAGGAGGCGGCGATGGTCGACGGCTGCACCCGCACCGGCGCCTTCGTCCGCGTCGTCTTCCCGCTGCTGGCCCCCGGCATGGTCGCCACCTCGGTCTACGGCTTCATCCAGGCCTGGAACGAGTACCTGTACGCCCTGATGCTGCTCAGCCAGAAGAACCAGACGGCGACCGTGTGGCTGAGCAACTTCTCCACCAAGCACGGCACCGAGTACGCCCCGATGATGGCCGGCGCCACCATGATGGCGCTGCCGATCGTCGCCCTCTTCCTCCTCGTCCAGCGCAAGATGGCCGCGGGGCTGACCGCGGGCGCCGTGAAGGGATGACGCCCCGATGACGACACTCGCCAGCGGCACCGACACACTGACCCGCGACGCCCTGACGGTCCTGCAGCCCGGCTTCCCCGGCACCACCGCCCCCGACTGGCTGCTTCGCCGGCTCGGCGAAGGA
Organism: Streptomyces sp. NPDC001027; assembly: GCF_040299045.1. Taxonomy (NCBI): domain Bacteria; kingdom Bacillati; phylum Actinomycetota; class Actinomycetes; order Kitasatosporales; family Streptomycetaceae; genus Streptomyces; species Streptomyces sp. NPDC001027. The sequence goes on along the minus strand of NZ_JBEPBI010000306.1, from coordinate 1,549 downwards.
CTGGCGTCGGTGGGACTGTTCGGCAGGAACATCGCCTCGCCCGGACAACTCGCCGCCCTGACCGCCCGCTTGCGCGCCGAACGGGACGACGTCCTGGTCGCGATCGACGAGGAGGGCGGTGACGTCACCCGGCTCGAGGTGCGCACCGGCTCCAGCTTCCCCGGCAACCACGCGCTGGGCGCGGTGGACGACGTCGCGCTCACCCTGGAGGTCGCCGCCGAGCTCGGCCGCCGCCTCGCCGCCTGCGGAGTCAACCTCAACTGGGCGCCCTCCGCCGACGTCAACTCCAACGCCGCGAACCCGGTGATCGGCGTGCGCTCCTTCGGCGCCGACCCCGCCCTGGTCGCCCGGCACACCGCCGCCTACGTCACCGGTCTGCAGTCGGCGGGCGTCGCGGCCTGCACCAAGCACTTCCCCGGCCACGGCGACACGGCCGTCGACTCCCACCACGCGCTCCCGCGCATCGACGCCGACCCGGCGGTCCTGGCCGAACGCGAGCTGACCCCGTTCCGGGCGGCCATCGCCGCCGGCACCCGCGCCGTGATGAGCGCGCACATCCTGGTCCCGGCCCTCGACCCGGCGCACCCGGCAACGTTGTCCCCCCGCATCCTGACCGGCCTGCTGCGCGACGAACTCGGCTACGACGGCCTGATCGTCACCGACGGCATGGAGATGCAGGCCGTCGCCGCGACGTACGGCATCGAACGCGGCAGCGTCCTCGCGATCGCCGCCGGCGCCGACGCCATCTGCGTGGGCGGCGGACTCGCCGACGACGAGACGGTGTGCCGGCTGCGCGACGCCCTGGTCACCGCCGTCCGCACGGGCGAACTCCCCGAGGAACGCCTCGCCGACGCGGCGCGGCGGGTACAGGCCCTCGCCCGCTGGACGGCGACGGGCGCCTGCGCCGAGCAGCCGGCCGGCGCGGCCGTGCACGCCGACATCGGCCTGATCGCCGCCCGCCGTGCCCTGCGGCTGACCGGCGACGAGGTCTTCACCCCGCTCACCGATCCGCCGTACGTCGCCGCCCTCACCCCGGTGGCCAACATCGCCGTCGGCGACGAGACCCCGTGGGGGATGGCCGCCGAGCTGAACCGGCTGCTGCCGGGGACGGAGACCGGGAGCTTCGCCGGCCCGGACGCGGGGCACGCCACGCTGGTCGCGGCGGGCGGGCGGCGGATCGTCGCCGTGGTCCGCGACGAGCACCGGCATCCCTGGATGACGGCCGCCCTCGACACCGTCCTCGCGGCCCGTCCGGACACGGTCGTCGTCGAGATGGGCGTCCCCCAGGCCCCGCCCCGGGGCGCCCTGCACATCGCCACCCACGGCGCCGCCCGGGTGTGCGGCCGCGCTGCGGCCGAGGTCGTCGCAGGTCGCTAGGCGTGTGTCGAAAATAGCGTCGTCTGCCCGAAGGGCCGGCAGACGGGACTTTCGAAACACGCCTTAGGAACGACGAGGGAGGGGGCGGGGGCGCGGGGGGGGGGGGGCGGGGCCGGGGGGGGGGTGTAAGTGTTAACCGAGAGGGAAGCGGGAAGGACCAGAAAAAGATTGG
>NZ_JBEPBI010000305.1:0-8155 GCF_040299045.1 Streptomyces sp. NPDC001027 | reverse complement strand
CAGCGAGCAGGTCCGGGCCGGCGTCGGCGGACGCCGGAAGGAGCGTCGGGGCGCCGATCTGATGGGCGCCCGCCTCAAGGGCGCCGACCTGCACGGCGCGAACCTGCGCGGAGCCTGTCTGATAGCGGCCGACCTCACCGGCGCCGATCTGCGCCGGGCCGACATGATCGGCGCCGACCTGCGCGACGCCGATCTGACGGACGCCGACCTCACCGGCGCGTTCTTCCTCACCCAGCCCCAGCTGAACGCGGCCAGAGGAGGCGCGGGCACCCGGGTGCCGGCATCACTCGCCCGTCCGGGGCACTGGACACCGCTGCTCCGAGGATGACTCGCCGCCGGAGCCGCCGTCCTCGTCCGCAGGCCTCCGCGACGGGGCGTCCGGCTCCGCGGTGGGCGTCGGCGTGCGCCGCTCCAGGTGCAGCCGCAGTCCCTCCGGCATCAGTGTGAGCCGTTCCGTGATCCGCAGTCGGTACGCCGGGTCCGGCCGCAGCTCGTAGCGGCGCAGCAGCAGCCCGAGGACCAGCACGGCCTCGTGCAGCGCGAACTGGCGTCCGATGCAGGCCCGCGCGCCCGTGCCGAACGGCTTGTAGGTGTGCGGCGCACGGGCGCGGACGGCCTGGGCGTCGAAGCGGTCCGGGTCGAACCGTTCGGCGTCCGGACCCCACACCGCGGGATCCCGGTGCAGCATGCCCGTGAGCACCAGCGCCCAGCCGCCCCGCCGTACCGGATGCTCCCCGCCCAGGACGGTGTCCGCGCGTGCCTCGCGCGCGAACGCGGGCGCCGTGGGCCACAGCCGCAGCGCCTCGTCGAGGACCCGGCGGACGTAGCGCAACTTCGCCACCTGCTCGTACGCGGGCACGGCCGTGTCGCCCCACACCCGGTCCACCTCGGCGCGTGCGCGGGCCGCGATGCGGGGGTTGCGCGAGAGGTAGTGCAGGGCGAAGGAGAGCGCGCCCGACGTCGTCTCGTGTCCGGCGACCAGGAAGGTGATGACCTGCCGCCGGACGTTCTCGTCCGACAGGAGCTCGCCCGTCTCGGGGTGGGCGGTGTCCAGCATCCGGTCCAGCAGGTCGCCGTCCTTGCCGCCCTGCGTGCGGCGGTCCCGCACCAGGGCGTCGACGGTACGGTCGAGGTAGGCGATGTCGGCCTGGTTGCGACGGGCGGCCCGTCGCATCAGCGCGGGGGTCGGGACGGTGTTGAGGCGCTGTGCGTAGCTGAGGGTGCCGACCATCGCGGTGACGAACGGGTGCGGGCGGTCGCGCTCGAAGGAGCCGAAGTCGTGGCCGAAGCCGGTGCGCGCGATCGTCTCCAGGGTCAGCTTGGTCATGTCGCCCGGCACGTCCACCGCCCGGCCCGCGGCCAGCTCCCGGTCCCAGTGATCGGTGAGCCCTTCCGCCACGTCCAGCATCATCGGATGGTAGGCGGCCATGGCCTCCCGGCTGAAACCCGGGGCGAGGACGTCGTGCGCCAACTGCCAGTTGGGCTCGTGGTTGTACGCCGTGAACAGGGCGTCCCCGACGACGGGCCGCAGGTTGGCGATGCCGAGTCCCACGTGCTTGGCGAACCGCTGCTCGTCGGCCATGTCGGCGGCCAGACCGGCGCCCCACACGAACACGAACTCCCGGTTGAACGCCCTGCGCCGGAAGATCGGCCCGAGCCGGCCGGCGTAGCGCAGCGAGTCCTGCACGGGGGTGCGCCGGCTCGCGCCCAGGATGTCGCCCAGCAGGGGAAGGCGGCGCGGCGGGTGCGGAATGCGGTGCAGTTCGGGCCACCCGAGCTCCGCGCCGCGGAACCCCTTCGGCAGCGCGCCCGGCCCCGCCGGCCGGGCCGCCGCCGCTCCCGTCGTGCCCCCCGTGCCCCTAGGGCCCGTCGTCCCCGTCTCCGCCATGACGCGATCTCCCTTGATGCACCGGCAGGTTGACCATGTTGTACGTGAGTTCAATAGCGCGCCTCAGTCTGGTCCCGCCGCCGAGCGGACGTCAAGTAAGGTGCGGGGATGGCCGCGAACCAGGGCGAGCGCACCCGGCGCCGACTCAGCACCGGGGAGCGCAGGGAGCAGCTTCTGTCGGTGGGCGCGCGGCTGTTCTCTGAGAGCCCCTACGACGAGGTGTGGATCGAGCAGGTGGCCGAGATCGCGGGCGTCTCCCGCGGGCTGCTGTACCACTACTTCCCCACCAAGCGGGACTTCTTCGCGGCGGTCGTCGAGTGCGAGAGCGAGCGGATGCTGCGCATGACGGCGGCCGTCCCCGGCGTACCGGTCCGCGAGCAGCTGACCGCGGGCCTCGACGTCTATCTGGAGTACGTGGAGACCCACGCGCACGGCTACCGGGCCTTTCACCGGGCGGACGCCGCCGGCGACCAGAGCGTGCGCACGGTCTACCGGCGGGCGCTGGCGGCGCAGGAGCGCCAGATCCTGGCCGCCCTGGGTGCGGACCCCGAGTTCGGCCCGGTGTTCGAGGAGCGCCCCGAGGTGCGGCTGGCGGTGCGCGGCTGGCTGGCGTTCACCACGGCGGTCTGCCTGGAGTGGCTGCGTGGCGCGGACCTGTCGCGTGAGCAGGTGCGGGACCTGTGCGCACGGGCGCTGCTGGGGGTCATCGCGCCCACGGCGTAAGGGCGTCGAGGCCGGCAGGCGTGAGGGTGTCGGGGCCGCGGTGGTTGGCGCACGGGCGGATCTCCTATAGGTTAGGCAAGCCTTACCTTAGGAGGTTCAGGATGGGTGACGACCAGAGCTGGGCGGCCGCGCCTGCCGCCGCCGAGCGCGCCCGCTCGGTGCTCGCGGCCTCGTGGTCCTGCACGGTGACCGCGGACGGCGGCCGCGAAGAGTTCGTCGGCGCGCACACCGTCGACGCCGACGGCCGGGTGAGCCTGCGGGCGCCCGAGGACGGCGCCCTGCGCACGGCCGCGATCTGCGCGCCGCGCGGCGAGCCGTCCGCGGTGCTGGAGTTCGCCGACGTCGCACCCGTCCCGGTGCGCGGCCGGATCCGCGCCCGGCTCTGGCTGGCCGGCTGGTTCGCCCCGGACGACGACGGTCTCGCCTTCCACGCCACGCGCGTCGTGCTGAAGGAGAGCGCCGGCGCCGTGGTCGTCGACCTCGCCGAGTTCGCCGCCGCCGCGCCCGACCCGCTCGCCGTCGCCGAGGCCCACCTGCTCACGCATCTCGCCGACGCCCACCCCGACGCCGTGGAGCGGCTGACCCGGCTCGTGCACCCCGACAGCCTGCACGGCGCCGTCCGCGTCCAGCCGCTCGCCGTCGACCGGCACGGACTGACGCTGCGCATCGAACGCGCCCGTGCCCACGGCGACGTACGCCTGCCCTTCCACGCGCCGGCCGACGACGTCTCCCAGCTCACCGAGCGCATGCACGTGCTGCTCGCCCAGGCGGCCGCCGCGTCCTGCCCTCGCGCCCTACAGCGGCAGCGCGCAGACGGCGACGGGTGACGCGAACGGCGCGCCGACGAGCCGGAGTCCGCCTTTCGCGTCCACCCGGAAGACGCTGACGGTCCCCGACCGCTGGTTGGCGGCGAACAGCAGGCCGCCGTCCGGCGAGAGGGCGATCTGGCGCGGGAAGTCCCCTTCCACCGGGACCGTGCCGAGCAGGCGCAGCCGGGCCCCGTCCCGCTCCACGGCATAGCGCGCGAGGCTGTTGTCGCCGCGGTTGGCGAGGAAGACGAACCGGCCGTCCGGCGTCAGGGCCGGCTGCGCCGGGTAGTTGACGTCCGCCTTCGCGCCCGTGGACTGCGGCCTGCCGATCGTCAGCCGACCGCTCGACGCGTCGTAGGCGCAGACCGACAGGGTGTCGTCGGCCTCGTTCGCCAGGTACGCGTACCGGCCGCCCGGGTGGAAGGCGAGGTGGCGCGGTCCCGCGCCCGCCCGGGTGTGCGCCTGCGCGACCTCGGTGAGCGTGCCCGCCTTCTCGTCCAGACGGTAGCTGTACACGGTGTCCGTGCCGAAGTCGACGGCGATCACATGCCCGCCGTCCGGGGCGGTCACGAACTGGTGCGCGTGCGGACCCTGTTGGCCGGCCCGCGGCGCCGGACGGCGGTGCGTGACCTGATCCGTGCGCTCACCGAGCGCCCCCGAGGCGGCGATCGGATGCACCGCCACGCTCCCCGAGCCGAAGTCGGCGCTCAGCAGCCACCGGCCGCTCGGATGGACCGACACATGGCAGGTGTGCGCCCCGCCGGTGGCCCGGTCGCCCAGCACCGTACGGTCGGCGAGCCGTACGGCGGTCACCGCGCCCCGCGCGCGTTCGTTCGCGGCGTACAGCGTGCGCCCGTTCGGATGCACGGCGAGGTACGACGGGTCCGGGACGCCGGTGATCGTGCCGCCGCCGGTGATCCGCCCGGAGACGGGGTCGTACGAGGCGACGCCGACGCCCTTCCCGCCGCCCTCGACGGAGGTGTAGGCGCCCAGGTAGAGGGGGCGGGGACCGGAGGCGCCCGGCGTGGACCCCGGTGCGGTCGAGGGCGCAGGGGTCGAGGGTGCGGCGGACGACGACGGCTGTCCGGGCGGCGCGGCCTGCGGGACCTCCCGCGCGGACGCCGGATCCCCGCCGCCGTCCCCGTCACCCGCGCAGCCGGCCAGCGCCGACGCCGCTGCCGCGCCGCCCAGGGCGCCGACGAAGCGGCGCCTGGTCCAGCCCCGGCCCTCGGCCCCGCCCGGCGGGGGTGAGCCCCCGCGTGCCGCACCCGTCCCGCTGCCCATGCCCGCACCCGTCGTCGTCCGCCTCCGTCGTGACAGCCACCTTCACCCGGACCGCCGTCGAACGCAAAAGCGCGGCGTGACCCGGGGCCGCCGACCCGGGGGGAGCGGGCCCGGTGGAGTGGGCCGGGGGCGCAGGGCTACCAGTCGCCGTCCTCCACCGGGGCGCCCGGCGTGTCCTTCAGGTGCTGCACCTGGCCGGGGGCGGGCGGCTCCCACGGGTCCAGGTCGTCGCCGATCCATTCGCCGACCGGCCGCACCTCGCCCAGGGCGTCGCTCGGCGCGACGTCCTGCGCGTCGTCGTCGTAGTAGTCGAACCACGGCAGCCCCGCCTTGGTGTACGCGGCGCGGTCGACCGGCGACGGCGGCGGCTCCTCGCCGGTGATCCTGCGCCACTCCGGGGGCGTCACCAGATGCACGAAGACCCGCGCGGCGGGCGCCGCCGTGTAGTGGCTGAGCGGGCGCTCGTCCCGGTAGACCTCCTGGCGCATCGAACCGCCCACCCCGAGGCCCATCGCCGCGGCCGCGCGGGCCCGGGGCGCGCCGCCGGGACGCGGCGCCCCGGGCGACGCCATCGGGGCCGCGGGCGGCGGCAGGCTGCCGAAGACCCCGCCGATCAGGTCCGGCGTCAGCGGGATGCGGCTGCTGCGCTCGGCCTCCCGCCACTCGGCGCGCCGGCGCTCCTCCAGCGGGAACGACTGCAGCTGCACCCCTCCCCACACCTCCTCGCCGGTGACCTGGCCCTCGACGGTCGCGCCCAGGCCCAGCGGCACGGCGACGAACTGGCGCACCGTGCCGCTGCCGGAGTTGATGCCGTCCAGCCAGGGCTGGCGGGGGAGCGCCACGTAGTTCTGCGGGTCCCGGGAGAGCCGGTCGCTCCACGGCCTGCCGGAGACCGCGCACACCTTGCCCGCCCCGACCTGCAGCGCGGCCGGCTCCGAGGACGAAGCGAAGCTCAGCCACATCGCCTCGCGCAGATACATCGGCAGCATCACGCCCCCGCGCGCGAGCCACTCGGCGGGCACCGTGCCGGCGTGGTCGGCGACCCGCCGCACCGGGAACACGCCGAGGCCGGGCGGCAGGTCGTGGGTGCCCTTCTCCGGCAGGCGCAGGGTGCGCATGAACCGCACCGCCACCCCGCCCGGCAGCCGCAGCATGTCCCCGTCGATCCGTACGGCGGTGTCGGTCATCCGTGCGCTCCCCTCGTCGTCGTGCCTGTCAGTGGGAACGACGGGCGGCGGCGGTCCGGTTCCGCCCCGGCCGCAATCGACCGCGCGTCCGCTGCCTCAGCCGGTGCAGCCACGGACGGCGCTCACGCTGCTCCCGGCTGTTGCGGTCCAGCTCCTCGAGCAGGCGTTGCGTGCGGTGCTCGGTGTCGAGCTCGTCGATGATGCGGTCGACCTCGGTGAGCACCGCGCCGTGCAGCTGCCACTGACGGGCGTCGTGCTGCAGCTGCTCGAGCAGGAGCTGGGCGAGCTTGTCCCGGGTCGCCGCGGCCTGCCGCAGCTCGGCGGTGAGCCGGGACTCGGCGGCGTCCGCGTTATGGCTGACCTGCGTGGTCACGAGCACCGCGAAGCTGACCACCGCGTCGGCCATCTCCGACAGCAGCCGCTCGACCTCCTCGCCCGTCCCCGCCGGGAACAGCGGCTGCGGCTCGCGCTGCTTGGCCAGGTCGGTCAACGTGCGGGCGAGCACCCGCAGCACGACGGTGCAGATCTCCAGCGTGTCCAGACCGGTGCGCAGCACCACCCGGTGCAACAGACCCTCCCGCACGCGCGGGTTGAGCCGCAGGCTGTCCTCGGCCTGCCGCAGAGCCGCGTCCACCTCGACGATGTCGTGGTCCAGCCGGCGTGCCTCGTGCAGCCGTTCGGCCGCCTGTTCGTACGGGGTGCGTCCGGCGGCCTCCTCGCCGATGCGCAGCATCAGCTGCCGCAGCCGCCGGGCGAGCCCCTCGATCGACTCGCCCGCCTCCTCCACCCACACCGGAGGCGGCAGCAGCAGATTGCAGCCGAGCCCCACGAACGCGCCGATCAGGGTCTCCACCACCCGCGACCACGCCGTGTCCCCGACCGTGGTCACGCCGAGCACCAGCATGGCGCTGATCGCCACCTCGGGCACGTACTCGTCGACCCGCACCAGATGCCCCACGCCCAGCGAGGCCACGATCAGCAGCCCCAGGCTCCACCAGGTCAGACCCACCAGGAGACTGAACGCGATGGCCACGAGGACGCCGGCCACCACCGCGTTCACCCGGCGAACGCCGTTGGTCAGGGTCGCGTAGAGGGTGACCTGCACGACCAGCAGAGCGGTCAGCGGCGCGGTGAGCGGCAGCGCCTCGGGGCTCAGGCGCAGCGCGATGACATATGCGAGGGTGGCGGCCGCGGCCGACCGCAGCGCCTGGACGACGACGGGTTCCCGGTGGCGCTTGACCAGCCGCACCAGCGGCGCCGCTCGCTCACGTACTCCCTGCATCCTCTGTCCCGTTCCCCGTCACTCGCGGCCTCGAACGTTTCCGCAGCACCTCGCGTCGTACGCCGTCCGTTCGGCCGCGCCGGAGGCTGTGCTCTCCGACGGCACAGTCTGATCGATCTATGTCCATTCAGGACGATGGCTGTCCGCAAGTGTGCCTAGATTGTTCTCAGCGGCCGGGGGAACGCCGGCAGCGGAAGCCGAGGGGGAGACGCATGACGGACAAGGTCGGCACGGTCGGCACGGCCGGGATCGAGGCCCTCACGCAGGCGCACGACTATCTGCGCGACGTGGTCGCGGGCGTCGGGGACGGACTCTGGGGCAGCCCGACCCCGTGCGCGGGATGGACGGCACGGCAGGTGCTCAACCACGCCCGCATCGACCAGCAGGGCTACGGCCTCGCCCTCACCGGCGGTCGGCCCGACAGCGACCCGTTCCACCCGGCCGACGCCCTCGACGGCGACCCGGCGGCGGAGCTCGACAAGGTGCTGGTCATGGTGGCCGAGGCCTATGCGGCGCTGCCCGCGGACACCGAGGAGGCGCCGACCCCGCTCGGCCCGCTGCCGCTGCGGATCGCCGTCGGCGCCGCCGCGATGGACGCCGCCGTGCACGCCTGGGACATCGCCGTCGCCACCGGTCAGGACCGCCCGCTTCCGGTGGCCGCGGCCGAGGGCATCCGGCCCGCGGCCGACCGGCTCGTGAACCACCTGCGCGACGCCTACCAGGTCTTCGCCCCGGCCAGGGAGCCCGCGGCGGACCACGACCCGGCACAGGCGCTGCTGGCCTTCCTCGGCCGCGACCCGCACTGGACGCCGCGCACGCACTGAAGCGCCGCAGCCCCGCCCGGTCCGCCGCGCCCCATCTCGCGCGGACCGGCGGGGGGACGCAGTCGAAGCCCCAGTCCCAGCCGAGGCTCCAGACTCAGCCGGAGCCGGAGCCGGAGCCGGAGCCGGAGCCGGAGCCGGAGCCGGAGCCGGAGCCGGAG
>NZ_JBEPBI010000304.1:0-8209 GCF_040299045.1 Streptomyces sp. NPDC001027 | reverse complement strand
TCAAGAGCCCGATCGACTACGAACACGACTACTGGGCCAGCCTTGGTGAGGGGCTGGCTGCATAGGAAGGTCTCCACGATTCGAGGGGATTGACAAGTACGCCGCCCTCGTCGTGGGAATGTCGGCGCCCGTTCTGCTCACCCAACTCAGCCGCATCCAGACGGTGAATGAGGCCCTGACAGGCCCCCGCCAGCCAGCCGGAGGAGCGGAGCCGGCCGCACAAGCCATGCCACCTGCATCCGCGACTGCCATGGATGCGGCCACCTCCAACGAAACCGGAAGCCCGGAGCCCCCGGGAGTCGGGGCCGCCGCGGCGCCGTCCGCTGCTCTGCCCGGGCCGGACGACAGGCCGGCGCCTGCCTCCTCCACGGCTGCAGCTTGGCACTCGGTTTCCGCCGAAGACCCGACACATCCAGCTCGGTTGCCGTCTTCCTCCAGACCGGCTGCCGCGGCAGCGGAGGCTCGTGCAGCGGACCCAGCCGTCCCCGGCAGGCTTCCGGCGGACCGAACACAGCCTCCGCAACCCGCATGCCCTGCGGACACTTCCCCGCCCGCCACCGCAGCCGAAGCAGCGGGCTCCGGCTTCGACGAGCAGGGCACGCCGCGATGGCGGCGAGGGATGACAGCCGGGGAGGAGGGAGCGTGAACAGCGTTCCTGTACATCTGCTGAGCGAAGACCGCACGGAGTACGAGCAGATCCTCGCCGAAACAATCCGTGCGGCCCCACAGCATCCGGACCTGGCCGCCATCGGCGAACGGCTCAGCCCAGAACAACTGCGCACCATGGCGCTCAACGCCACCGCAATCATCACAGCGGCCGCAGCAACCGAATACCAGTACTACGTGAAGGTCCGCGAAGACCTTCGTCAGGCACCGCCCCCGCACCGCCCCCAGCGTCCGACGGCCGGCCGTGCCCCCACCCAGCCTCGCATTGCCGACCGCCCGAACATCACTGACCGCCGCGCCCCGACAGTGGGACGGCGACTCGCCGCAGCCCTTCTCGGCGCCGACCAGGCGGGCGGGCACCGGATCAGCGACAGCACAACCCCGCAGCAGTGGACCAGGCTGCCCTACAGCCGCCGTCTGCTGGCCGCCCTGCTGGGACTGCGGGTACGCCCGGCAGCACCGATGAAGACACCCGCACCACCACAGACCCCCAAGCGGCAGACAGCGGGCACGTCCATGTCCAGCCGTGACACACCCCGCCCCGACAGCGCCGATACAGACGCAGCCCACGGGTGCGCTGTCTCTCCCCTGCTCGCATCGATTTTCTCCGGAACTGCCACCACGGTTCTCCTCCTCATCAGCCTCGCCCTGAACGTGATCACCACCGAGTCCGCGCTCGCTCGGACCGCGCTCACCGCCGGATGGGTGTGCGGGGCAGTGACACTCGCCCTGACCGTCGCCGGCGCCATTGACCGACAGCGCACCGCCCTACGCGACCGCGCCCGGACCACCGCGGAGGCTGCCCGCTACCACGAACTGCGCCAGGAAGTGATGCGGGCCAAAGAAGCCTGGCGCAACTCACTCCGGGAACACGGCATCATGCCCTTCCTGCGGGCGGCGCTGGCCAGTCCCGCCACACACTCCACACGCCCGAGTGCCTCCGCCCCTCCCGCCGGCCGCATTCCCCACCTCGGCTATGGCCGCCCAACCGGGCTCGGTGACGGCCCCGACCCCGCTCCCACCCCACGCCCGAAGTACACCAGCCCCGACTACTCCAGCCCGGATTTCACAGGCCCGGAACACCAGCCGGAGTGACACAGCCTGCCACCACTTGATCTCCTCGCAGAGGTAGCAGATCCGCTGACGTTCGGGCAACCGGCCCTGCGGCGAGTTTGACGGGGATCGCCAAGGAGACGGCTCTGAACGGAAGACGAGCGCGGCAGGTCCGGGCACTTCGCTGGGATTCGGCCAGACCTGAGACCACGAGGAAGAAGACGGTCTGCCTCCACTTCCCTGACCGTGCCAGAAGGACAGCCCCCCACACGCAGGGAAGGGACTCCACCGCCCTGCCCGACTACGACTGGCTTGAGAAGAGACCTCCACGCGTGGGGACGGGGCAACAAGCTGCTGCGTACTCTGCCGAACGAGAGACCCCCACGTCGTAGGGAAGGGACACGACATCGCGCAGGAAGAGGCGGGAATCCAGGGACGGACCCCTATGCGTAGGGAAACGGCGGAGCCGACATCATCCCGCAGTGCGATAGACCCCGCTTGTGAGGACAGGGCAGCTCCCCACGGTACGAAAGCAACGGCGGCAAGGAGAGACCCCCACGTGTGGGGACGGAACGCGTGCGGGTGCAGGCCCGGCACCTTCTCCCATGGAAAGACTCCCACGAGAGCCCGAGCCCCGACAGCCATTCACGGCGGAACGCTCTTCCCCGAAGGTCTTCGCCCGCCCGACACGCCAGAGGCTCTGGCGGGAGCAGCCGCGCCCTCGTGCACGCGCACCAGCGGTTGCCGTTGTTTCTCTCGGCCACCCGAGGCAAAGCACCATGTGCGAGCATCCACCGGCACATTGAGCAGCAAACCATCTCCTCTGACGGCGTACGTCAGAGCACTCCCGAGACGCATCCCTTCCCGGCGTGAACTATGGGGCCCTTCCGTAAGAGTCCCGCTACAGTGCCACAGTGGACCGGCGCAGCTCTCATGACGACAGCGGTCTGCCTCGTGAGGACGGGCAGGCCACGATATGGGAGCCCCCTGCTCCGCCCGCGACTGACCTGCCCTTTGCCGTCGCCCTGCTCGCCCTCGGTTCCGCACGTGGCCTGGGCTCCAAGGGCTTGCGTGCGCTGGTCGGCGAGCATCGCGAGCAACTCGGCCGAGTGTGGGACCTTCCGGCTGGCCAGCTGTCCGCCGAGCTCGCCCGTACGAAGGTCCCCTCGGCAGCCAAGATCGCAGACGAGATCAACACACACCGCGCCCAACTGCTGCAGGCCGCTCGAGCCCAGGCCGATGAACTCGCCCGGCGCGGCGTCCGGATCATCAGCCTTTCCACCCTGCCTGACCGGCTCGCAGAACTCCCGGGCGGACCCTTGTGGCTGTTCGTCCAGGGCGACCCCAGCGCCCTGTACGAGGGACCTCACGCCGCGCTCGTCGGGACCCGCGACGCCACCCGTGAAGGAGTTCGCGCCACCGAGGCAGCCGTGCGGACCATGGCCGCCTATCCGATCACTCTGGTGTCCGGACTCGCCAACGGGATCGACGCGGCCGCACACCAGGCGGCCCTGCGTGACGGCGTGCGCAACGTCGCCTTCCTCGGCCATGGAATCGACATAGTCTTCCCCGCCGAGACCGCCGACATCCGTGCCCAGATCATCCACACCGGCGGAGCGGTGGCCAGCGAGTACCTCCCCGGCGAGCACTACCGCAAGGCCCAGTTCGTCCAGCGAAACCGCCTCCAGGCAGGACTCGCCGACTTCGTCGTCGCCGCAGAGGGCCGGCGCACCGGCGGAACCGCCCACACCGTCCGGTTCGCGACTGCCTACCACCGCCCGGTCGTCGGCTTCACCTGGCCCGGCGCCGGCGATCTGATCGACCTGATCGACGCCGAACCCACCGGCCAGCTGATCGACATCTTCACCCGGGCCGGACGCCGCACCTTCGACACCTTGTGCCGCAGCACCGCCGACGCCTACGGACACACGACCTACGGCCTGAGCCTGGTCGAGCTCCAGCTCAACCGCGAGGCGGAACTGCGCTGCCTCCCTCCCGAGGACCTGCAACGGCTACAGCAGCGCCTGGACGCACTGCTGAGCCAGAAAGACGGTGGACATGGCCGCTAAAGCCGTCATCTTCGACTACAAGACCCTTCTCCTGCCGCACGGCACCCCTGCAGCAGCCCACGCCGCCGTGCTGCTGCACAGCATCGCCGAGCGAGGGCTGAAGTGGTGCATCTTTCTCCACCGACCCCCTCTCGGTAGACCAGCAGGAGCGGATACGGCAGCTCGGCTATCCCGCCCCGACCCTGATCGTCGACCAGTCCCACATACCCAGCGGCAAACGACGCGGCTCACCCGACTGGACCGACACCGTCACCACCACCCTCGCTCTGCAGCGGCACGAACTGCTGTACATCGGCTGCACCGCCATGGACTGGCGCACCGCCATCAACTCCGGCGTCATGTACCAACACGCCGCCTGGGCAGCCCCGATGCCCGCAGGGACCACCTCACTCGTCGCCCGGACACCTGCGGAGGTGGACAGCTTCCTCAAGATGTTCCTCTCCGGCGAACCCGGCTGGTCCCACCGCACCGATCAGGGCAACTGGTCGCTGCGCTCCCTGCTGCCCGCCAGCGCACGGCTCCCATCGACACAGCCCGGCCCCACCTTCAGGCTCCAGGACGTCTTCACCTACAACAGGGCTGTGAAGATCGGCGACGCGGACGCACGAAGCCTTCTCATGCTCTTCGTCATCGCCAACGCCTACATGGAAGGCCTGATCCCCGCCAACCCCTTCTTCTGCGTCTACCCCAGCAGCACAAGCGGCAAGGTCAGCGAACAACTGCAGACCTACCTCGACAAGGCGGCGAAACTCTTCCACGGCTACTACCGCGAGGATCTTCTCGTCCGCGCCGTCGACGCCCCGGACACCAGCCTGGAGCGGTGGAAAGCCGGACAAGGACAGCCCGCCAAGACCGTCACCATTGCCACCCAGGCCCAGACCGTGCACCTGGGACCCAAATACCGCGGCCGACTCGGCACAAAGACCGTCGTCGTCCTCGACGACTTCACGACCCACGGCATGTCCCTGGAATGGGCCCGCATCCTGCTGACCGCAGCCGGAGCTCAGCGGATCGTCATGCTCACGGTCGGCAAATACGGCAGTCGGCACACCCGCTACGAACTCAAAGATCCCAGCGCTCTCGCTCCGTACCAGCTCAACTCCCTTACCGCCGACAGCTTCAACGCGACACAGTTGAGCCCTGACTCCGATCCACACGCCCAGGACCGCCTATGCCAGCGGATTGCAGCCGCTCTTGACACATCACAAGCCTGACATTGTGCGCCGCATCTGCCACACCGCCAGGAACCCCCGGCTCATCGCTGACTGAGCGTGAGGGTGCGCCCCTTGACGCACTCGGGTGAGTTACGTCCTGTACAAGACACGCCTCGGTCAGCGCGGCCCGGCTGGGGGCTCTACCGGCCACATGCGCAGTCGGCGAGATCCTCCCCGCACACGCATGAGGACGGCCTCCAAATCGCGCGGTTCATCCTGCCCTTCGACAGAACGCTACTCGGGCGGGGGAGGTCTGCACACCAGTGCTGCTGCTCGGGGTCCCGGGCTCGGACCGCCCTTTGCCTGGAAGTGGAAAGGGGCCTGCGCATAGTCGGCTGGGGGCACTGATCGGAGACTGCCCCCACTTGTGTGGGGACGATGCGCCGTCTCTGGACGGCGACACGGCCTGGCAGGACAGACCCCACGCGTGGGGACGGGACCGACACGGAGACCGAAGTCGGTGTCACGAAGGCGGAGGGACCCCCACGTACGGGGACGGGGCCCTTGTCCACCAGGGCGGATGCTTCTGCCTGCAGAGAATTTTACAGTTCTTCGTTCGGCAGCGAGGGATTTCCTCTTCGGTACCGAACGCCGTCGGGCGGTGAAGCGCAGCCAGTGACGGCGTCCGGTGTTCATGAGCTGGGCGGCGGCGGAGAACAGGCGCATGCGGAGATTCGTCGGTTCCCAGCGGCGGGTTTGGCCGGTCAGGCCAAGAAACGGCATCCAGGCGAGAAGGCCGAGCGCGAGGGAACGATCTCCAGCGCAACTCGACTCCACTCAACTCAGGGCAGTCCTGAGCCTCCACCGATCCCGGAGCGGTTCAGTCCGGCAAACCCGGATCACGAACGTCGCCCAAGCCGCCTCACCCTCCAACTGGCCGGTGCCGCACTGCTCGCCCCCCCCCCGCCGAGCCCTGGCCAGGGACGGTCTACCGGCCGTGAGGAGCGGAGCCGCCGTAGGCCCCTTGCGTTCGGTCGACAGCCGCCGTCGCTGTGCCGTCTTCGGCTGGGGTGTTGAGGGCCTGTCGGTGGCGTTGTGTGACGGAGTCGGGGCCGAAGAGGAGGGCGTTGGGGGTGAAGTGCGGGGCGGCGAGGTGGCGTTCGAGGGCGGGGAGGTAGTTCCAGCGGATGCCTGGGTGGGCGGAGTGGGCGTAGTGGTGGAGGTCGCCGTAGGGGAGCCAGGTGAGTGCGGCGAGGGTGGTGAGGGTGCGGTTGGTGGGGTAGAGGCGTAGGCAGCGTCCGGCTTCGACCCAGGCGGGGGAGCCGGTGCGGGGGTCGGGGTCGAACCAGGTGTGTTCGTTGATGAGGCTGAGCCAGGCGAACTGCGGGTACAGCAGGAGGCGGGGTATGAGTACTCCGGCGAGGAGGGCCGGCCAGCCGCCGATCGTGTAGGCGAGCGCGGGTGTCGCTGCCGCACCTGCCAGGCGGTGCCAGCGTCCGCTGCGTTGGGAGAGGTTGCGTCCGATCTCTCGGACGGTCGTCATCGCCCCGGTGGGGGTGAGGGGGAAGATCAGGGCCCGCAGGAAGCGGGTGGGTGCGACGCCGGGGCGGAGTCCGGCTGCCTGGAGTTCGGCGAGGTTGGGGTCGGTGTCCAGGGTGGCGTTGGGGTGGTGGTCGCGTACGTGCTTGTCGCGGCGGACGGCGGCGGGGGCCAGGGCGAGCGGGTGGTGGGCGAAGACCTCGGCGAGCAGGAGGTTGGCGTGACGGCCGCGGGCGAGGACGCCGTGGACCGCGAAGTGGCTGATCTCCTGGAGGTGGCGGAAGTGCACGGCTATGGCGAGCGCGCAGACCGTCGCGCCGAGCAAGTTCTGGGCGGCCAGGAGCCACCATCCGCTGATCTGTGTCCACTGGCCGACGAGCAGCAGCGTGGGGGTGAGGTTGTTGGAGCGGATGCGCTGGAGCGCGATCAGCTCGGTGGAGCCGGCGGTGTGCGGGCGGGCGCGGCGGAAGTGGATCCGGTCGATCTGCCGGAGGGCGGTGCCCAGGACGAGCAGGGCGATGCACAGCAGCATGGACAGTCCCCGGGGCAGGCGGAAGGCGGGGCGGTCCGCCCGCACACGACTGTCACGAAAAGTAGTCTAGTTAACTAGCTCGTACTGCTGTGCGAGGTAATTCTGGCTGGAAGTGATCTACGGGGTGGTTACAGCCGGTCGACGGTCTCTGCCGCGCGGTCGCTGGTCCAGCTCTGGCCGTCGAGCATGGGGCGTGCGACGGACTCGTAGGTCTGCAGGGTCATGGCGGCGGAGTCGGTGCCGTGGCCCCAGACGGATTCGAAGCGCCCGATCCACCGTTCGATGCCCTTGAAGTAGACCGAGGAGCGGCCTGTGGAGTAGTCGGCGTCGCCTTGTTCCTCCTCCACCAGGGCGGCGGCCGAGGCGATGATGATGACGTCCACGGCCTGGTCGGCGCGCAGGCGGTCCCGTACGGCGAGGCCGCAGGTGACGCCCATCTGCCGGTGGAGGGTGATGAGTTCGAGCAGGTTGCGAGCGTATGCCTCGTTGATCAGGTCGGCGCGGTAGCAGATGAACAGGCGCTGGACGGTACCCCCTGCCTCCAGCAGGCGGCGGTTGGCGGCGAGGTACTCGCGGCGCTGGGTGAGCAGAGAGGGGTTGGTGGTCAGGTCGGCGGCGAGGATGCGCAACGGGTCGGTTCGGGAGTCGACAAGGGTCTTGAGCAGCAGGACGGACAGGCGCGGAACCTCGGTGGCGTAGACGCGCAGGTGTCCGTCGGCGATCTCGCCGTAGTCGGAGATGAGTTCCCGTTCGAGCTGATTGCGGATCAGGTCGTAAAAGCGGGCGTCGTCCATGGCGTGGATGTTGTTCGTCCTTCGGAGAGTGATGTAACGGCGGCGCAGCCAGAGGTGGTTGGCCGTCAGGGCGATGACGAGCACGGTCTCGATGATCAGCAGGGCATTCTTGACGCCGGCTCTGTCGTTGACCCAGGCGACGACGGGCACGGCTATACCCGCGATACCGATGACGGCGTTGAGGACCGGGGAAGCCAGCCAGTCCCTCGCCCGGCGCACCGGATCCGCTTGTGCTGTGCTCATGACGTGTGTGCCCCCTGGGTGAACCGGTGCGTCCTGCGGTCGTGATGCCTGGTGAGTGCGGTGGTGCGGTTACGAGCCCGGTGCGCGGGAGATGCTCAGCGGGATCTCGTAGGTGATGTCCCACTCGTCGGCCGGGATCAGCAGGTCCGCCGTCTCCAC
>NZ_JBEPBI010000303.1:0-8234 GCF_040299045.1 Streptomyces sp. NPDC001027 | reverse complement strand
GCGACCCGCTACGACAAGACCGCCGAGTCCTACCAGGCAGCCGTCACCCTCGCCTCGC
This sequence comes from Streptomyces sp. NPDC001027, assembly GCF_040299045.1. NCBI lineage: Bacteria > Bacillati > Actinomycetota > Actinomycetes > Kitasatosporales > Streptomycetaceae > Streptomyces > Streptomyces sp. NPDC001027. The sequence goes on along the minus strand of NZ_JBEPBI010000303.1, from coordinate 8,176 downwards.
TCCTGATGTGGGCGTGACATTTGAAGACAGCTCCTAGTCCCGTGTCCGTCGGGCCATCGCGTCCCAGAAGCGGTCCAGTTCGCCGACCCGCATGCCGACCCAGTTCGGGGTCTTCCGGCGCAGCCCGCGGGGCAGCCAGCGCCGGACGCTGCCGGGCAGCAGCGCCTGCTGCTGGCGGCAGAACGGCTCGCGGATCTCTCCCCGGGGCACACCTCCCCGGGGAGGGTACGGGCAGAGCTGGAACTTGCAGTCGGACAGACAGGTCGTGCCCGGCGCGGGCGGGGTCGACGTGCCGATGCGCAGTCCGGGCCGCAGCGGCTCGCGGTCCGTGCGGATGCACGGCGGCAACGACATCCCGGGCTGCTCCATGCGGGCCAGGCGTTCCTCGACCTCGTCGGGGTGGCCGTCCCGCTCGACGAGGTTCAGCATCACCAGGACGTCGGCGACCAGGCGTTGGGCACGCGGGTCGAGGGTGCTCCAGCCGACCGAGGGCGGAATCCACAGGTTGTGCCTGCGGTATCCCCCGGTGTCGCCCGCGCGGGCCCCGATGTTGTCGGCGACGCCCTTCTCGTCGATCCACAGGAACCGCTCGGGCTGTCCGGTCTCCAGGGCGAGGGCGGCCAGGTCGCCCGCCTCGGCCACGAACGGATGCAGGCGCCGCCGGGTAGGTCCGTCCGGGGAACCGGGCGCCGCGTTCACCGTGCCCGCCATCGACAGCCAGCGCTCCACCGTCTGCACGGCGTTGGTCCCACCGCTCTGCTGGAGGGGCTGCCGCCCGTCGGAGCGACCGCCTGCCAGGTCCGGGAGCTCCCACAGACACAGCGCCTGAAGCAGGCTGAGCTGCGCGTACCAGCAGCGTGACTGCTGCAGCACGGTCTCCGCCTGGCGGATCAGGTCGTCCCGGCCTCCCCGGTACGTCTGCGGGTGGCGGTGGCGGCGGTTGGCCGCGTACTTGAATCCCTGGGCCAGCGCCGCCTCCAGGGCGAGCGGCAGATCGGGGGATCCGCCGGTGAACTTCGGGTCGAGGTGGCGCAGCCATTTGGTGAGGCGTTCCCGGGCCTCGTCGCGATGGGCCTCGTCGACGGAGCCGAGGAGCATCGGGAGCATCCAGGCCCGCATCACGAACTCCCGGAAGAGATCGACCCGTTGCTGCCGGTAGCGCCGGTTCAGCTCCTTGCGGTCCTCCTGGAGCCGCCCGACGTCCTCCTCGGGCGCGCCTCCCGGAGCCGCGCGGACCGCCCGTGCCCGTCCCATCCGCGCGGCCCATGTCTCGTACTCCCGTCTCTTCCAGGCCCTCAGCCTGTCGAGCCGGTCGTTGTACTCCTGGACGGGGTCGCTGTTCAGGCCGACCCGCTCGCGGATCACCGCGAACGCCGCGTTGCCGCCGGTGCCGAACTCCTGGGCGACGACCAGGCGGATGGAGTAGGAGGGCTCCCGGACGGCCAGTTGGAAGAGCTCCCAGTACAGCGGGGTGGTGTCGATCCGGTCGGAGACCGCCCGCAACGCGGCTCCCAGCTGTTTGAGGACCCTGTGCTTGGCGTCCCTCAGGGTGCGCCGGTCGCCCTTGATCCCGGGCCAGTGCCGGCGCACCGCCCGCACGATGTCGCCCAGGTGCCTCGGGTCGGCCTCGGCGCTCTCGATCTCCAGGGCGGCCGCATAGAGGTCCAGGGCCTTGGGGTCGTCGGTGCGCCGGCCCGCGGCGGCGCACAGCCGGGAGGCGAGCGGGCGGCCCCGCACGGGGGCGCGCCGGATCCGCTCCGCGATCTCCTTGCGCACCTCGGCCCGCACGCCGCGCCTGCGGTCCAAAGGGTCCGCCGCCCGCCGCCGGGACATCAGGACGAGTGCGATGAGCAGTTCACGGCTGGGTCCGGGCGGCTGCAGCGCCTGCTCCGTGAGGTCCCCGGCGCCCCGCTCCCCGAGGTGGCTCAGCACGCGACTGCCGAAGTAGGCCTGGACGATGCTGTGCGGGAAACGGACCCTGTGCTCGAGGCCCTCCACCAGTCTGAGCCTGCTCGCGTGGGCGGCGAAGCGGGCGAGGACGGCATGGCACTGGTCCATGTTGCCCTCGCGCAGCCGTCTGCGCTCCGGTTCGCCGAGACGCTCGCACAGCGTGTCCCAGATCTGTTGCCGGTCCCAGTCGGACAGCGTGTGGTCGCGCTTGCCGTACTGGTCGAAGCCGCGGCCGGCGAACAGGCGCTCGGCCCGGACCCGGGCGCGCCGGGCCGGGCCGGGGTGCAGGACGTCCGGGTCGAGCAGCTCCGCGAAGCCGACCTCCAGCGTGTCCTGGAGCAGTCCGACGCAGGCCAGCGCGCAGACCACTTCGAGGGTGTCGCGGCGTTCGTCGGGGGTCAGCGCGACGTCCTCACGCAGCTTCCCCTCGCACAGCCCCTCGGCCCACGTCTCCAGCAGCCAGAGCCGCAGGGCGGCGCGGTCGCGGCTGCGGGTGAGGACGCTCGGCGGGTCGTCCTCGGGGCGGTCGTGCTCCAGCAGTCCCCGCCGGTGGAGTTCGCGGGCGATCTGCAGGTAGACCGGCGACTCGGTCACCTCCGCCGTCTCGACGATCCAGTCCACCCGGCGCTCGTCGGTCTCCGGCACGTCCGCCTCGACGAAACGCAGCGCCGCCTCCTCGCTGAGCGGTTCGAGCACCACGATCGCGGCGGAGGTGGTCTCCAGCGGGCTGTGCGGCCGGGAGGCGATGACCAGGGGCAGCTTCTCCTCGCGGGCGCGCTCGATGGCCCGCCGGATGACGTTGTCCCGGTTCTGCTGCCGGCCGTCGTCGAGCAGGGCCTCCTCCAGGCCGTCGGCGAGGACGACCGGCTTGTCGTCGGCGAGGAGTTGCTGCCACACCCGGTCGGTCTTGCTGCGGGCCAGAACGCCCTTGGGCGCCTCCTGGGCGAACCGCTGCCTGGCCAGATGCTCGAAGTTGAGGTCGGCGCCGTCCGTCGCGTCGCGCAGCCTGATCGGCACCGGTACGGCGTTCTGGCGGGCCAGGAGTTCGGTGAGCCGGACGAGGACGGCGGTCTTCCCCGCGCCGACGCCGCCGACGAGCAGATACGGCCGCCGGGTGTCGCGCTCCCGCAGCCGCTCGGCGATGACCTGGGCGATGTCCTCCCGGCCGACGATCTCGCGGGTGTCGTATCCGGCGGTGGGCACCAGCCGGCGCGGATCGCGCAGCGCCTTGGTGAGGTAGCGCCGCTTGGTCCAGCGGTACCACCAGAACAGGAAGAGGGCGGCGGCGATCGAGGCGGCGAGGACCGGTCCGACGAACCGGGAGACGATCTCGAAGCCCTGGTTCTGCTGACGCCACTTCTCGAAGCCGGTCGTGTCGTGGGTGACGAGGATGAACACGCCCTCCCCCACCCAGGCGAGCACCGCGAGCACGGCGACCAGCCAGATCGCCCGGGTGACGTTGGCGTACGAGAGCCATCGGCGCCATTTCTTGGGGCGGGCGACGCCGCGACGGGCCTCCAGACGGATCGTCAGGGAGTGCCAGCGGCCGACGAGGCCGCGTCCGAAGCTGGTTCCCGCGCGCCGGAAGGGCAGGGTGGCCATCGGCGCGTCGCGCGGTCGCTCCTTGCCGGGCGGATGGCGGACGACCCTCGTCATGGCGTTCTCCTTGCGCGTTCCGGGACGGATTCCCCGGTACGGAGGACCCGCGGGGCAGAGGATCGACGCGGCGCCGACGGCTCCTTCCATGGAATCACTCCCGACGGCCTGCGCAACCCGGGCGTCCGGCAGACTCGGGGCCATGGACATCGCGATACGGCGGGCCGCGCCCGGCGAGTACCGGGCCCTCGGTGACATCACCGCGCAGGCCTATCTCCAGGACGGGCTCCTCGACTTCGGTGAGGAGGACGCGTATCTGCCGGTGCTGAAGGACGTCGCCGCGCGGGCGGCCGCCGCCGAGGTGCTGGTGGCCGTGGACGGCGACCGGCTCCTCGGCGGCGTCACCTTCGTGGCCGGTCCCGGCCCGGTCGCCGACATCGCGCGGCCCGGTGAGGCCGAGATCCGTGCGCTCGCGGTCGCGCACGCGGCCCGCGGCCGGGGCGCCGGCGAGGCGCTCGTGCGGGCCTGCCTGGAACGGGCGCGGGCCACGGAGGGCTGCACGGCCGTCGTCCTGTCGAGCCAGCGCAGCATGCACACCGCACACCGCATCTACGAACGTCTCGGCTTCGTCCGCACACCCGAGCGGGACTGGAATCCCGTGCCGCACCTGGACGACCTCACTCTCCTCACCTATGAGTTGACCCTCTGAAACCATCCCGACACAACATCTGGGGGTGGCGTGACGGGTGAACACAAGATGTATGCTCATGCTCGCTGTCGCTGCAGGGGAATCCGGTGCGAATCCGGAACTGTCCCGCAACGGTGTACTCGCGTGCATCCCTACCCGTATGGGCACGCCTGTTCAGTCCGAGGTCCTGTCGACAGCGCGCCCGGCCGTCCGGTCCGGGTGCCCTGACGTCCGGGCCTCGTGGAGTGGGCCGGTGGACGCGACGCCCCCGCGCGCTCGTGTGCTGCCCCCTGCCCTCCGCCAGGCCCCTTGCCGAGCGAGGGAGAGCCCCCACGTGACCATCGCGCCAGCCGAACCGGCCTCAGTCACCGAGCTGCAGACCGACGGTCCCGGTACCGCGTTGCTGCGGACCCTGACCGAGCTGACCGCCGACCTGCCCGACGCCGACCCCGGCCGGGTCGCGGCCGCCGCGCTGCGCGGCCGGTCTGCGCGGACTGCCTCCGAGATCACCGCGGAGCTGCGCGAGCTGGCCACGGAGGCGGCCGCGGGCCTGATCTCCGAGGACCCCGCCTACTCGAAGCTGGCGGCCCGCCTGCTGACGATCGGCATCGTCGAGGAGGCCGCCTCCCAGGGCGTCACGTCGTTCACCGAGTCGATCGCCGTCGGGCGCCGCGAGGGCCTGATCGCGGACCGCACCGCCGAGTTCGTGCGCGTGCACGCGGCCCGGCTCGACGCGCTGATCGACTCCGCCGCCGACGACCGCTTCGGCTACTTCGGACTGCGCACCCTGCACAGCCGCTACCTGCTGCGGCACCCGATCACCCGCAAGGTCGTCGAGACGCCCCAGCACTTCCTGCTGCGCGTCGCCGCCGGTCTGGCGGAGGACGACACGTCCCGCGCCCTGGACGAGGTCGCCGCGCTGTACCGGCTGATGAGCCGGCTGGACTACCTCCCGTCCTCGCCCACGCTCTTCAACTCCGGCACCCGGCACCCGCAGATGTCGTCCTGCTACCTCCTCGACTCCCCGCTGGACGAGCTGGACTCCATCTACGACCGCTACCACCAGGTGGCCCGGCTGTCGAAGCACGCCGGCGGCATCGGTCTGTCGTACTCCCGCATCCGCAGCCGGGGTTCGCTGATCCGCGGCACCAACGGGCACTCCAACGGCATCGTGCCGTTCCTCAAGACCCTGGACGCCTCGGTCGCCGCCGTGAACCAGGGCGGCCGGCGCAAGGGCGCGGCGGCGGTCTACCTGGAGACCTGGCACTCCGACATCGAGGAGTTCCTGGAGCTGCGGGACAACACCGGCGAGGACGCCCGGCGTACGCACAACCTGAACCTCGCGCACTGGATCCCGGACGAGTTCATGCGCCGGGTCAACGCCGACGAGCCGTGGTCGCTGTTCTCCCCGGCCGACGTGCCCGAGCTGGTCGATCTGTGGGGCGACGAGTTCGACGCGGCCTACCGCAGGGCCGAGGCCGCCGGTCTGGCCAAGAAGACCATCCAGGCCCGCGACCTGTACGGCCGCATGATGCGCACGCTCGCGCAGACCGGCAACGGCTGGATGACGTTCAAGGACGCGGCCAACCGCACCGCCAACCAGACGGCCGAGCCGGGCCATGTCGTGCACTCCTCCAATCTCTGCACGGAGATCCTGGAGGTCACGGACGACGGCGAGACCGCGGTGTGCAACCTGGGCTCGGTGAACCTGGGCGCGTTCGTCGACACGACGAACGGCGACATCGACTGGGAGCGGCTGGACGAGACGGTCCGCACCGCGGTCACGTTCCTGGACCGCGTCGTCGACGTCAACTTCTACCCGACCGAGCAGGCGGGCCGCTCCAACGCGCGCTGGCGTCCGGTCGGGCTGGGCGCGATGGGCCTCCAGGACGTCTTCTTCAAGCTGCGGCTGCCCTTCGACTCGCCCGAGGCCAAGGCGCTGTCCACCCGCATCGCCGAGCGCGTGATGCTCGCCGCCTACGAGGCCTCCGCGGACCTCGCCGAGCGGAGCGGCCCGCTGCCGGCCTGGGAGAAGACCCGCACGGCCAGGGGCGTGCTGCACCCGGACCACTACGGCGTCGAGTTCGCCTGGCCCGAGCGCTGGGCGGCGCTGCGCGAGCGGATCGCCTCGACGGGGCTGCGCAACTCCCTGCTGCTCGCCATCGCGCCCACCGCCACCATCGCCTCCATCGCGGGCGTGTACGAGTGCATCGAGCCGCAGGTGTCGAACCTGTTCAAGCGCGAGACGCTGTCCGGCGAGTTCCTCCAGGTCAACTCGTACCTGGTGCAGGAGCTCAAGGAGCTCGGCGTGTGGGACGCCCGCACTCGTGAGGCGCTGCGCGAGGCGAACGGCTCGGTGCAGGGCTTCGCGTGGATCCCGGCCGAGACGCGTGCCCTGTACCGCACGGCGTGGGAGATCCCGCAGCGCGGACTGATCGACATGGCCGCCGCCCGCACCCCGTACCTCGACCAGGCGCAGTCGCTGAACCTGTTCCTGGAGACGCCGACGATCGGCAAGCTCTCCTCGATGTACGCGTACGCGTGGAAGTCGGGTCTGAAGACGACGTACTACCTGCGCTCGCGCCCGGCCACCCGGATCGCCCGGGCCGCCCGGGCCCAGGCGCAGCCCGAGAACGCCATTCCCGTGCAGCAGGCCGCCGACCCCGACGCCGTCGCCTGCTCCCTGGAGAACCCCGAGTCCTGCGAGGCCTGCCAGTAATGACCACCGCACCTGAGAAGACCCAGCAGACCCAGACGACCGAGCAGACGGAGCAGACCGAGGGCTTCGAGAAGTCCGGGAAGAACCTGCTCGACCCGGGCTTCGAGCTGACCCTGCGCCCGATGCGCTATCCCGACTTCTACGAGCGCTACCGGGACGCCATCAAGAACACCTGGACCGTCGAGGAGGTCGACCTCCACTCGGACGTCACGGATCTCGCGAAGCTGTCCGAGGGCGAGCAGCACATGATCGGCCGGCTGGTCGCGTTCTTCGCGACGGGCGACTCGATCGTGGCGAACAACCTCGTGCTGACGCTGTACAAGCACATCAACTCCCCCGAGGCGCGCCTGTACCTGTCGAGGCAGCTGTTCGAGGAGGCCGTGCACGTCCAGTTCTATCTGACGCTGCTGGACACCTACCTGCCCGACCCGGACGACCGGGCGGCGGCCTTCGCGGCGGTGGAGAACATCCCGTCCATCCGGGAGAAGGCCGAGTTCTGCTTCAAGTGGATCAACGAGGTGGAGAAGCTGGAGCGGCTGGAGTCGCAGGCCGACCGGCGCCGCTTCCTGCTCAACCTCATCTGCTTCGCCGCGTGCATCGAGGGCCTGTTCTTCTACGGCGCGTTCGCGTACGTCTACTGGTTCCGCAGCCGGGGTCTGCTGCACGGTCTGGCCACCGGGACCAACTGGGTGTTCCGCGACGAGACCATGCACATGAGCTTCGCGTTCGAGGTGGTCGACACGGTCCGCAAGGAGGAGCCTGAGCTCTTCGACGACCGGCTCCAGGAGCAGGTCACCGCCATGCTCCGGGAGGCCGTCGAGGCCGAGCTGCAGTTCGGGCGCGATCTGTGCGGCGACGGCCTGCCCGGCATGAACACCGAGTCGATGCGGCAGTACCTCGAGTGCGTCGCCGACCAGCGCCTGTCGCGGCTCGGCTTCGCCCCGGTGTACGGGTCGGAGAACCCCTTCTCCTTCATGGAGCTGCAGGGCGTTCAGGAGCTGACCAACTTCTTCGAGCGCCGTCCGTCGGCGTACCAGGTCGCGGTGGAGGGCACCGTGGACCTGGACGAGGACTTCTGAGTCCGCACCCGGGTCTGCTCCCGGGTCACGGGCCGCGCGGCCGTCGCGATCTGCGCGGCCCGCGCGGCGGCCTTCAGCTGGCGGTCGAGACGGGGCGCCGGGGTTTTGGCCCCCGCCCCCCGGGGCCCCGGGGGCGAGGGGAGG
>NZ_JBEPBI010000302.1:0-8269 GCF_040299045.1 Streptomyces sp. NPDC001027 | reverse complement strand
GCACGACCGGTGTGCGGTCGGCGGCGAGGGCCTCGGCGACCACCGCGTCCGCGACGGCGGACGCCGACACGTCGGTGAGGTCGACGACGCGTGCGAGCGTGTCCGGGCACTCCCGCGCCAGGGTCCGGAACAGGCCGCGCAGGCCCGCCGTCCTGGCGTCGGGCGTGCCGTCGTCGTGCCGGACGGCCAGCAGCCACCGCGGGCCGCCCTCGACGGCCGCCTTCAGCACGGGGAAGGCGTCCGGCAGCACCGGCGCGCCGTCGTCGGCGCCGGCGAGAGCCCCGAGGTACAGCACCCCGTCCACCGACCCGTCGTCCCGGGACAGCACGTGGTCCCGGCCGCGGACGGTGACCCGGGCGCCGTGCGAGACCAGCCGGGCGGCGACCTCCGGGGCGTCCCCGAGGACGGTCCAGCGGGTGCCGGTGAGCACCGCCGACGGGTCGGCGGGGGGCCGGCCCGCGGAGTCGAGGAGCACCGGCCGCAGGACGTGCCGCCGGGGAGGCTCGGCGCGTACGTCGTCGGCGTCCGGGGCTGCGGGCGCGGTGGGCACTGCGGGCGCTGCGGGTGCGGTGGGCGCGCCGGGTGCGGTGGGCTCGGTGGGGGTGGCTGCGGCGGAGGTCGTCCCGGTCGCCGCGGCGCCGCCCAGTCGGGCCGTGAGCCAGTCGGTCACCGCGGCGGCGGTGCGCGCCTTGGCCAGCTCCTCCAGCTCGGAGTCGTCCATCCCGGTCAGGTCCGCGTCCGCGCCGCCCAGTCGCCGGGCCAGCTCACCGGCGATCTCCGCCCGCTTGATGGAGTCGATGCTGAGGTCCGCCTCCAGATCGAGGTCGGGCTCGATCATGTCGACGGGGTAGCCGGTGCGCTCGCTGATGATCTCCAGGACGACCTGCCGGACGTCCGGCCGCCCGCCGGCCGGGGGCGCCGCCTCGGCAGCCGCCGCGCTGTCCGCCGTGCCCGTGGCGACCGCGCCCGTCTCCGGCGCCGGCTGCGGCCGGGGCGCGACGAGTTCGGCCGGCGTCTGAGCCGCCTGCGACGGCCCGACGACCATGGGTGCGGCGATCGCGGCCCCTGGCGTGGCGCCGAAGTAGGTGAGCAGCACGTCCCGTTGGGCGGCGATCATCTCGCGGCTGGTGCGCAGGAACTCGGAGATGAGCGCGTCCCGGTCGGACGGGACGCCGGGCTGGGGGTTCGTCGTCACAGTCGTCTCCTGGGTCTCCGCGACTCGTCGGGCCGGCGCGAGCGCACCGGGAAGGAGCGCGCCGGCAGCGGTGCGGACCAGCTGTCCGTCGACCGTCCAGCCGGGCGGCTTCGGCACGGGCGTCCGTGCCGCGTCCACCGCGTCCCGGCCGCGCAGCAGCCACCCGGCGTGCACGGGCAGACCCGCGACGGCGAGCGCGGCCAGCGCGTCGAGCCAGCCGCCGAGCCCGCTGCCCGGCCGGGGCTCGCAGGCCACCGTGCGATGGGGGCGGTCGCCGAGGATCTGCCCGACCAGCCGGGTGAGCACCGACCCGGGCCCGGCCTCGACGAAGACGCGCGCTCCGGCCGCGTACATCGCCTCGATCTGCTCGGCGAAGGCGACCGGCGCGCCGATCTGGGCGGCGAGTCCGGCCCGGACGGCGTCCGCGTCGGCAGGGTAGGGGGCGGCCGTGCGGTTGGACCACACGGGGAACTCGGGGGCGTGCACCGGGCGGCGGGCGAGCGCCTCGGCGAACCGGTCGGCGGCGCCTGCCACCAGCGGACTGTGGAAGGCACAGGCCACGGGGATGCGCTGGGCCCCCAGTCCGGCCTCGCGCAGCAGCCGGACGGCCTCGGCGACGGCGTCCGTCGGCCCCGAGATCACTGTCTGCCCGGGCGAGTTGCGGTTGGCGACGACGACGGAGTCCGGTGCGGAGCCCGCCTTCAGCGCCTCGGTCACCGCCTCGGCGCCGGCCGTGACGGCGGCCATGGTCCCGGGGTCGCCGTCGCCGCCGCCCGCTCCGCCGTCCTGGCCGCCTTCGCCGTCGGCGCGTCCGGCGGCCTCCAGGATCGCCGCGGCCCGTTCGACGCTCAGTTCCAGCAGCGTGCCGGGGGTCAGGGCGCCGGCCGCGCTGAGGGCGACCAGCTCGCCGTAGCTGTGTCCGGCGGCCATGTCGGGGCGCACCCCGGCCGCGGTGAGCACGGCGTGCGCGGCCAGGCCGGCGAGGCCGAGGGCCGGCTGGGCCGCTCTGGTGTCGGTCAGCGCGGCCTGCTGCCGGGCGCGGCCGGCGTCGTCGAAGGCGGCCGGCGGGTACAGCGCGTCGGCGTGGGCGCGCCCGAGCTCCAGGTACGGGCGCAGCTCGGGGAAGGCCACGAAGAGGTCGGCGAGCATGCCGGTGCGCTGACTGCCCTGCCCCGGGAAGAGGAAGGCGACCTTGCCCTGGCCGCCGCCGTCACCTGCGCGGTCGTCGTGCGTTTCGGGTCGGACGGCCCGGTGGACGCCGCGCGACGGCACGGTCCCGGCGGGCTCGGCCGTCAGTCGCCGCAGTTTCGCGGCCAGGTCGTCGAGGTCCGTGGCCACGACCGCGAACCACGTCGGATCCGCGCTCGCGTCGGCCCGCCGTGCCGCGCTCAGCGCGAGGTCGCGCAGCCGCCACGGCCGTCCCTCGGTCTGGACGACGCCGAGGAGTTCGGTCACGGCGCGGCGGGCCGCCGCCTCGTCCCGGCCCCGGAAGAGGAACAGCTCGGCGGGCCAGGCGTCCAGTCCGCGCACCGGGGGCACGCCCTCGGCGTAGGCGGCCAGCACCACATGGAAGTTGGTCCCGCCGAAGCCGAACGCGCTCACCCCGGCGAGGCGTTCGCGGGCGGGGGCGGCCCACGGACGTGCCTCGGCGTGGAAGGCGAAGGGGCTGGCGGCCTCGTCCCAGGCCGGGTTGGGGGCCTCGACGTGCAGCGTGGGCGGTCTGACGCCGGTGTGCAGCGACAGCAGCGTCTTGATCAGGCCGGCGAGTCCCGCGGCGCACTTGGTGTGGCCGATCTGCGACTTCACCGAGCCGAGCACACATCCGCCCGGCTTCGCCCCGGCCTCGTCGAACACCTCGGTGAGGATGCGCAGTTCGGTGCGGTCGCCGACCACCGTGCCGGTGCCGTGCGCCTCGACGAGTCCGACGTCGGCCGGGGAGACGCCCGCGTTGCGGTAGGCGCGCTCCAGGGCCGAGCGCTGCCCCTCGGGCCGCGGCGCGGTCAGCCCGAGCGAACGGCCGTCGCTGGAGGAGCCGAGCCCCTTGATGACGCCGTAGATCCGGTCGCCGTCGCGCTCGGCGTCCGCGAGACGCTTGAGGACCACGCAGGCCACGCCCTCGCCCAGCGCGATGCCGTCCGCGGAGCCGTCGAAGGCACGGGAGCGGCCCGTCGGGGACAGGGCGTGCACGGAGGAGAAGAGGACGTAGTCGTTGATGCCGTTGTGCAGGTCGGCGCCGCCGCACAGCACCACGTCGGACGTGCCGCCGACCAGCTCCTTGCAGGCGACGTCGACGGCGGCCAGCGAGGAGGCGCAGGCCGCGTCGACGGTGTAGTTGGCGCCGCCGAGGTCCAGCCGGTTGGCGATCCGTCCGGAGATGACGTTGGAGAGCATGCCGGGGAAGGAGTCCTCGGTGAGCTGCGGCAGCTGACCGTCGAGGCCGGCCGGGACCTCGCCGTAGTAGGAGGGCAGGACCGCCCGCAGGGTGGCCGCGTTCGACAGGTCGCTGCCCGCCTCCGCGCCGAACACCACGGAGGTGCGGGAGCGGTCGAACCGCCGTCCTCCGTCGCCGTATCCGGCGTCCTCCAGAGCACGCCGGGCGGCTTCCAGGGACAGCAGCTGCACCGGCTCGACGCTGCCGAGGGAGGCCGGCGGGATGCCGTAGCGCAGCGGGTCGAAGGGGATGCGGGGCAGGAAGCCGCCCCATTTGGAGGGGGTGGACGTGCCGTGGTGGACGGCCGGGTCCCAGCGGTCCGGCGGGACCTCGCCCACCGCGTCCACGCCCGCCACGACGTTCGCCCAGAAGGCAGCCAGGTCGGGCGCCCCGGGGAACATGCAGGCCATGCCGACGACGGCGACGTCGAGCGGGGCGGGGGCCGTCGCCTCGGCGGGTTGGTCCGGCAGGCCGAACTCGGCCGTCCGCCGGGCGAGGTGCTCCACCGCTCCCGTCGTCACCGACGTGTGCAGCGCGGCGAGGGTGGTCGGGGCGGAGCGCAGCACCGCCACCTCCCCGGCCATGAACATCCCCTCGGCGAGCTGACGTTCCTCGTCGACGGGAGTCAGCCGACCGTCGGCGTCCCGGGTCACGCCCTTGCTGGCGACGCGCAGCCGGCCGACGTTGAGCCGTTCCAGCTCCTCCCAGATCCGCCGCTCCGGCACGCCCTCGGCGCGCAGCCGGGCCGCCCGGTCCCGGTAGCCGGCCGCGAACGGGCTCGGCACGCACCGTGTGGCGTGGCCCGGCGCCGACTCCAGGAGCGCGGTGCTCCCGGCCGCCATGACCTGCCGCTGGAACAGCGGCCGGACCGCGCCGAGCGCCACGGCCTCCTCGGTGAACAGGTAGGCGGTGCCCATCAGCACGCCGACGGCCGCTCCGCGCGCGGTCAGCGGGGCGGCGAGCGCGGCGACCATGGCCGCCGACCGCTCGTCGTGCACCCCGCCGGCGAAGAACACCTCGACGTCGTCGGCCTCACGACTCGTCAAGAAGTCTTCCAGAACCGCGAGTTGAGCCTCCCAGAGCGGGAAGCTGGCGCGCGGTCCGACGTGCCCGCCGCACTCCGCGCCCTCGAAGACGAACCGGCGCGCGCCCGCCTCCAGGAACTGCCGCAGCAGTCCCGGGGAAGGCACGTGCAGGAAGGTGCGCACACCGTCCTGCTCCAGCGCCTGCGCCTGGGAGGGCCGTCCGCCCGCGATGATCGCGTGCGTCGGCTTCAGCTGCCGTACGGCCTCCAGCTGGGCGGCGCGCACCTCTTCCGGCGCGAAACCGAGGACGCCCACGCCCCAGGGCCGGCCGGCCGCCGCCTCCCGCGTCTCGGCGAGCATCGCCCGGGTCCGCTCGCCGTCCGCCAGCGCCAGCGCGAGGAACGGCAGGGCCCCGTCCGCCGCCACCGCCGCGGCGAACGCCGCCCCGTCGCTCACCCGGGTCATGGGACCCTGCGCGACCGGCAGCCGGGTGCCGAGCGCCCGGGCCATCGGCGAGCCGTCCCGCAGCGCCCGCCCGGCGCTGTCGTCGCGCAGGGCGTCCAGGACCGCGTCCCTGAGCGCGCGGACCGTGCGCCGCACGTCGATCCAGCGCTCGGCGAACCGGGCGGCGAGGAACCCGTCCTGGCCCACCGGGAGCAGCTGGGTGCGCGGGTCCTGCGCCCCCAGCATCGCGGCCACCGTGTCGGCGGTGGCGTCCGGCGCGAGCCGCGGCGCGTCCGGGCCGCGCCGCAGCAGGACGCGGTGACCGGCCAGCACGACGGTCTCCGAACCGTCCAGGGTGCGCAGGCCGGCCGCGGCCGGCTCGGGCAGCGCCGACTCGGCGAGCAGCGCCAGCTGGCTGTCCAGGACCACGCCCGCCGCCCCGCCCGCCACGGCGGCGGCCGCGGTGCGCGGGCCGATGCCGCCGCACGCCCACACCGGCACGCTCACCTCGGGCGCGGCGAGGAGCTGCTGGAGCAGGACGTAGGTGCTCAGTTCGCCGATCCGGCCGCCGCACTCGGCGCCGCGCGCGATCAGACCGTGGGCGCCCGCGCGCAGCGCGACCCGCGCGTCCGCCAGGTCGGCGACCTCTGCCAGCACTCGATGACGTTCCGTCAAAACGCTGACGCGCCAAGGGCTTTGCGTGTCGCGAGCCGCCTCCGCGGTGAGCACCACGGTGTGCGGGCCGTCGAAGGTCAGATCGGCGGGGTTCAGGTCGGCGGGGTCGAGTGCGCAGTGCGCGCCGACCCGGACGCCGAACGCGCCCGGGGAGTCCCCGCGCAGGCGGTCGAGGGCTTCGCGCGATCTTCGGTCCCCCCGTCCCAGATCGAGCACGCCCAGGCCGCCGGCGCGGCCGATCGCCAGGGCGAGCCCCGCGTCGGGCTCTCCGAACGGAGTGATGCCGATGATCATGTCCTCGGAACGCACAGCGGACGTCATGATTCTCCGAATCAAGGTGAGACTGCACGGTGGGGGGTCGGGACAGCAAAGGCGGCTCACCGGATTCCAGCGGGCAGAGGTTCACCGCGGAACGCCGTTCTACAGCGCGTGCTCGAAACGCGTTGAAAGGTAGTGCGCTTATTACTCACTGGTCAACGTTCGAACGATCGGCCGGTATTCAGCCGCAACGATTCGGTCAGTCGCATGGCCGGGGCGGGGTGCAGGAATGCGGATGAACTCCTTCTGCCGTCCGCCGCCGCCCACGGCCGGGGGAGCTGTCGAAGCGTCAACTACTGCTGGAAATAGGCCCCTTGGGGCCGCAAGTCCGACATCGGGGCGTCCGTTTCCGGCGTCGTCCGCAGGGCGGGTCGCGATCTGTGTGTCGCCCCCTGAGCGGCGGGGAAGGCTTCGTGGTCATGACCATTCCCGCCCCCTCCGCGGCCGTGGATGTCCTGGAACAGCTCTTGGCCGACGCCGCCCGCGGGCGGTCGGGTCCGCCGGGTGCCCGGTCGGCCTGCGGTGGCGTCTGAGTCGGTCTGCGGTGGCCTTCGGGTCGGCGCGTGGCGGCCTCCGGGTCGCTCTGCGGTGGCGCCCGGTCGGTCTGCGGTGGGCCGGGGCGACGGGCGGCGGGCGCGGTGGCCCGTGTCGCCCGCGCTCTGCGGTGAGACGGGTCTTGACGTGGGCCGGGCGGCTGCCAAGACTGGGCTGACTCCGCAGTCAAGCCGGTCTTCGGGAGGTCGTCGGCCGGCTTGGCTGCGTGGTCCCCGCCCGTGAGCCGGGGCGGCCCGGTGACCGGGCAGTCGGCGCAGGCCCCGTCCTCCGTCCGGGTCCGTGGCGCGGGTGTCCGGAGTGTTGGCCGCCGGACCGTTGTGACAATCAGCCCATAGTGCGCGTATGACGCGTACCCGTACGGCGCTGCTGTGCGCCGCCGCCCTCCTCGCCTCGACCCTGCAGACCGCGGTCGCGGCCGCCGTCCCCGAGCGCCACGACCGCGCCTGCACCGCCACCCGCGACCCGCAGGGCCAGGCGCGCAAGGTCCTCGACATCGTCCGCAGGGCCAAGAAGGAACTCGACCTCGAGGCCGCCCTCGTCAAGGTCACGGTCGGCGGCCGCGACCTGGTCACGACCGCCGTCGGGGAGTCCATGACGGACGTCCCCGCCACCGCCGCCATGCACTTCCGGACCGGCTCGGTCGGCATCGCCTTCATGGGCACCGTGCTGCTCCAGCTCGTCGAGGAGGGCCGGGCGAAACTCGACGACCCGGTCTCCAAGTGGCTGCCCCGCCTGCCGCACGGCGACAGGATCACCCTGCGCATGCTCGGCGACTCCACCTCGGGCCTGCACGACTACGTCCCCGACCCGGTCTTCCTCAAGAAGCTCTACGCCGACCCCTGGCAGCACTGGACCCCGAAGGAGCTCGTCGGGATCTCCCTGAGCCACCCCCTGTGGTACGCGCCGGGCACCAACTGGAGCTACTCGCACGCCAACTTCGTCCTCCTCGGCCGCGCCCTGGAGAAGATCTCCGGCACCCCGCTCGACCGCCTGCTGCGCGAACGCGTCTACCGGCCGCTCGGCCTGCGCAACACCCGCAGCAACGACACGGCCGTCATTCCGGAGCCCGTGCTGCACGCCTACGACGACGAGCGCGGCACCTACGAGGAGTCCACCTACTGGAACCCGTCCTGGACCACCGCGCCCGGGGCCGTCATCACCCAGGACATCTGCGACCTCGCACGCTCCGGACAGGCCGTCGGTTCGGGTGAGCTGCTCTCGCGGCAGTCCTTCCGCACCCAGCTGAACCCGGGCACGGTCGGCCTCGGCCATCCGACCGCCACCTGCCCCGCGACGGTGTGCCTGCCCATGACCGAGGACTTCCACTTCGGCGTCGGCGTCGTCGTCAAGAACGGCTGGGTGGTGCAGAACCCGTCCTTCTTCGGCTACGCGGCCGTGATGGCGTACGAGCCGCACCAGCGGCTGTCCATCGCCGTGTCCACCACGGTGGGCCGCAACGCGCCCGCCGGCAACAACGCCCAGACGATCACCGAGCGGATCGCGAAACTGCTGGCCCCGCAGCACCCGCTCGGCGGCTGACCCCCGCGATCGAGCGGGCCGGGGGGCCCCGCCCCCCCCCCGGGGGCCGGGGCCCCCCCCGCGGCACCCGAAACGGTGGTCCCCCAG
>NZ_JBEPBI010000301.1:0-8271 GCF_040299045.1 Streptomyces sp. NPDC001027 | reverse complement strand
CGACGGACAGCACGACTTCGACAGCACGAGGACCCCGAGACGCCATGAAAAAAGCATACAGATTTAGAGTCGCCATTTCAGGCGCATCACACTAGGTCGATCTCGGGGTGTGCCCGGTGGAAGCCGCGCATCAGGCCCGACTGCGCGCTGCGCCAGGCGAGCACGTCGACACGCAGCGGACGGCGGCCGGGGCGCACGGACGCGCCCGCGCGCTCGGCGACGCGCAGCAGCTCGCGTGCGTGGGGCAGGAACGCCTGCCCATCGATGGTGAGCTCAGCGCCGCGTGCGGCACGGGTGAACAACCGCACGCCGAGGGTGCGCTCCAGCGTGGCGATGCGCTTGGAGACGGCCTGCTGGGTGACCGAAAGGTCGTCGGCGGCTTTCTGGAACTGGCCCGCTTCCGCGACAGCAACAAAGGTACGTACTGCTTCGAGATCCATACCGACCCACCTTAGTGAACAACTGATTGTTGTGGATTGCTGGCGAGTCAGTTGTTTGACCTGCTGTTGTCCTGCCCGCTTATCTCTCATCGGTCAACGTCAGTTTGTTCGGGTCGGACCTCAAGGGGAGTGCGCTGAGCATGGTGGGCAGGAGACGGTTGGGCCGGCAGTTCGGCTGGCTGTGGGCGTCATATGCGGTGAGCGCATATGGGTCCGGTCTGGGGTTCGGGGCGTTGCCGCTGATCGCCGTGCTGGTGCTGCATGCCGGACCCGCTGAGGTGTCTGCGCTGTCCGCGGTGGGGCCTGCGGTGGGTGCGCTGATCGCGGTGCCGCTCGCGCCGTGGGTGGAGTTCCGGCGCAAGCGCCCGGTCATGATCATGATGGACCTGGCCCGGTTTGCGGCCATGGCGACAATCCCCGTCGCCTACGCCTTCGGATGGCTCAGTTTCGTCCAACTGCTCGTGGTCTCGGCCGTGGTCGCCGCAGCCAAGATCGCCTTCAACGCGGCCAGCGGCGCCTACCTCAAGGCCCTCGTCCGACCGGATGACCTGCTCGTCGCCAACGCACGGTTCGAGTCCACGAACTGGAGCTCCATCGCAGTGGGGCCACCACTGGGCGGTGCGGCGATCGGCCTGTTCGGGCCGGTCACCACCGTGGTGGCCGACGCGCTCAGCTACCTGCTCTCCGCGCTGGGTATCACCGCGATCCGCGGCCAGGAAGAAGCACCGCGAACGACCGACAAGGGCCCGGTCCGGGCGGGCGCACTGCTCGACGGCTGGCGTCACATCCTGGGCCACCCCGGTCTGCGGCCGCTCTACCTCAACCAAATGCTCGTCGGCGGTCTGATCATGGCCACCGAGCCGCTGCTGGCCGTGCTCCTGCTTCGCCAGCTCGGGTTCCCACCCTGGCAGTACGCCCTCGCCTTCGCCGCTCCATGCCTCGGCGGACTCATCGGCTCCCGGCTGGCCCGCCGTGTCGTGGCACGCTTCGGCCGGCACTGGGTCTTCCGGACCGTCGGCACCCTGCGCGCCATCTGGCTGATCGGCCTGGCCTTTGTCCGTCCCGGCGTCGTCGGACTCGTCACCGTGATGGCCGTCGAGCTGGCCATCATCATCAACATGAGCCTGTACAGCCCGGTGCTCGCCACCTATCGGCTCGAACACACCCCCAAGCATCTCGTCGCCCGCACCCTGTCGGCCTGGTCGATCGGCCAGCAGGCGTCCATCGCCGTCCTCACCGCACTCGCCGGGCTGCTCGCCGACGTCACCAGCGCACGCACCGCTCTCACAGTCGCGGGACTGCTCATTCTGGCCACCCCGCTCCTGCTTCCCCGACGCGACCAGATGTCGCAGCACGAGCCGGAACTGTCCCGCAGCCACTCATGAGGCACCACAACTTGCCACCCGCAGGCCACAGCCGGTCCGCCGGTGCGTGTCCGCGTCGACCTGGCACACCACCGTTTAAGGAGAACTCGCGTGAACACTTCCCCCGTGCTTGACCCCACCCATACCGCTCTTCTCGTCATGGACTACCAGCCCGCGATCCTGGCCTTTGTGCCCGAAGGCGAGGACCGAAACGCCCTGCTCGGTCGTGTGGAAGGGGCCATCGCCGACGTTCGCGCACATGGCGGCACCATCGCCTACGTACGCGTCGGCTTCACCGATGCCGACTGGGACGCGATCCCGGCCTCCAATAAGTCCTTCGCCCCGCTGGCCCAACACCGCGTCATGCACCACGAGGACCCTGCCACCGCCATCCACGAGCGCCTGGCTCCCCAGGACGGCGACATCGTCGTGCGCAAGATCCGCTACGGCGGCATGTCCACCACCGACCTCGACCAGCAGCTACGCGAGCGCGGCATCACCACTCTGGTCGTCTCCGGCGTCAGCACAAGCGGCGCCGTCCTGTCCACCGTCATCGACGCGGCCGACCGCGACTACCAGCTCTACGTCCTGTCCGACGGCGTGGCCGACCCAGACACCGAAGTCCACAACGTCCTGATCCACCATGTCCTTCCCTCACGGGCCCACATGATCGACACCACCGAGCTGCACACCCTGCTCCGGGCTGACTGACTCAAACCAGGAACCGATCCCACCCACGGCCGCCGCGCCCACCCGGTATATGGCGGCCGCTCAGACGCCCGTGCCGGCCGCGCGAAGATCCCGTCCAGCTTCCGCTGACCGGCCTGCGGCAGATCGGCCCTGCCCGTCGAAGAACATGACGTCGACGGAGTCCGGCACACCGGAGGACGTCCTGATCATGATGCCGCCCGCGCTGCCCCGCGCGGTCTGATGCCGGGCGACCGGCAACGGCACGTTCCCCAGGTCACGCACGTCGATGGCCTCAGCAGCACCCCGGAGCTTCACCGCTGCCACTCATAGCCGCCGCGACCTCAGGTCGCGCTACGGATCCCGGCACACTACGAGCCGGTGCCCCCGCCTCCCATCACTCTGTGTACTCGCTAGGCGGCAGACACCCCCCAGCAACAGGCCCGCGGGCTTTGGCCCAATCCGACCTACAACACCTGCTGGAGTCACTATTAGGACTCCGTTAGCTCTTCCGGATGGTCCTGATCAGGAGCAGGTTGGATGGGTGGATGCACATGAAGTGAACCGTGTCCGGGCGGTGTTGGCGTTGTTCGTGGCGGATGTATTCGCCTCGGTGCCGCGCAAGGACCAGCGGGCCAAGGGCGACTGCTATCTGCGGGGACTGATGCTGGACGGCCCGATCCAGGCGATGGCCTCCCGGCTGCCGGACGGCAACGAGCAGAACCTCCAGCAGTTCGTGAACCAGTCCACCTGGGATCCGGTGCCGGTGCAGCGGCGGATCAACGAACGCCTGCTGCCGCTGGTCACCCCGGCCGCCTGGGTGATCGACGATGTGTCGGTACCCAAGGACGGCCAGATGTCGGTCGCAGTGGCTCCGCAGCACTGCGGAGCCTTGGGCAAACGCGCCAACTGCCAGGTCGCCGTCAGTGTCCACGCGGCGAGTGACACCGCCTCGTGCCCGCTGCAGTGGCGGCTGTTCCTGCCCGAGGAATGGGCCTTGGACAACGACCGCCGAGCCAAGACCGTCATCCCGCCCGAGGTCACACACCGCGAGAAGTGACGCCTGGCGTTGGACATGCTCGACGCCCTCGCCGACTGGGGTATGACGCCGCCCTCGGTGGTGGCCGACGCCGCCTACGGCACCAACGCACATCTGCGGGCCGCACTCGACGACCGCCAACTCGCCTACATGCTCGCCATCCGGGCCGATGTGATGGGCTTGATCCGCTTTGACGGACATTCGAGATCAGGGGTTCTGCCCCGGGAGGATGTCCATCATGGAGAGCATGGGGAAGAAGAAGCCTCGGCCTCGCCGTTCGTTCACGCCGGAGTTCAAGGCGGAGATCGTCGAGCTGTGCCGACGCGGTGACCGCTCGGTCGGCCAGATCGCCAAGGACTTCGACCTGACCGAGACCGCGGTGCGGCTGTGGGTCAGCCAGGCCGAGGTCGATGCGGGCGAGCGCGACGGTCTGACCAACAGTGAACGTGAGGAACTGGCCGCGCTGCGGCGGGAGAACCGCCGTCTGCGTGAGGACGTCGAGGTCCTCACGCGTGCGACGGCTTTCTTCGCGAAGGAGACCCGGTGACGGTCCACCCGTTCATCGAGGCGGAGAAGCGTGCAGGTCACAGCGTCAAGCGAGCGTGTGAGCTGCTGAAGGTCTCCCGGACCGCCCTTTATGCCCGCCGCGTTGCCCAGCCTGGTCCCCACGCGGTCCGTGACGCCGAGTTGGCGCAACAGATCGCCGAAGTTCACACGAGGTCGCGGGGAACCTACGGCGCCCCGCGCGTCCATGCCGTGCTGAAGCGGGCAGGCGCCGGATGCGGCCGCCGACGTGTCGCGCGGCTGATGCGGGCTGCCGGCCTGCAAGGCAGGCATCGCAGACGACGGCACCTGACGACGATCCCCGATCCACGAGCTGCCCTGCGGCCCGATCTCGTCCTCCGCGACTTCCAGCCCGACCCTGCCGGCCTGGATGCCCGATGGTGCGGCGACATCACGTACATCGCCACGGACGAGGGCTGGCTCTATCTGGCCACCGTCATCGACATCGCCTCCCGTCGCGTGGTCGGCTGGACGACGGCCGACCACCTGAGGACCGATCTGGTCGCCGATGCCCTCACGGCCGCCTACCGAAAGCGCCGCCCCACCGGTCCGGTGATCTTTCACTCGGACCGCGGCTGCCAGTACACCAGTCGCCAACTCGCCACGCTCGCAGATAAGTTGGAAGTGCATCTGTCGGTCGGGCGCACCGGCCAGTGCTGGGACAACGCGCTCGCCGAGTCGTTCTTCGCCACCATCAAGAGGGAGCTGCTCGACGCCAGCTCCTGGCCCAGCCGGGCCGCGGCCCGCACCGCGATCTTCGATTTCGTCGAGGGCTGGTACAACTTGCACCGTCTGCACAGCAGCCTCGGTTACCGAAGTCCCGTCGAATACGAGACCGCACTCGCAGCCTGACCACCACACCGATGGTGTCCGTCAAAGCGGAACAAGCTCAGTGACGGCCCACCCGTTCGACGCGGAACCTGAGGCCCCGGCCCGCAACGGGCCGGTCGGCTGCTGGCCCCAGCCCCGCTACCGACACCGGGCACCCTCAGTGGCAGCCCTTGCCAAGGGACTCGAGCGAGAGGCCTTCACCACCCTCGCCTGGCGGCAAGGCACGCGAGGAGAGTTACGTTCCCGCTTCGCCGCCACACGTGTCCGTCCGGCAGGCAAAGCCGTCGAGCGCCCGGTCAAAGCCGCGGCCTCAGCCGAACAGGGCTGGTGGGACGGCTTCCTGCCCGACTGCTGGCTGTTGGTCGAATGGCCCGAAGACGCCGAGGCCCCTACCGACTACTGGCTGTCCAACCTGCCGGCCGACATCCCGCTCACCGACCTGGTCCGGCTGGCCAAGATCCGCTGGCGCATCGAGCACGACTACCGCGAACTCAAACACGGCCTGGGCCTGGACCACTTCGAAGGCCGCTCCTGGCCGGGCTGGCACCACCACATCACCCTCGTGACCGCCGCCCACGCCTTCCTGACCGAACAACGCCTGGCCCCAAAAGTCCCCGGACCGGTCTCACCCTCTACCAGGTCCTCGACACCCTCCAGAACACCCTGAGGTGCTGGACCGGCATCTGCACCACCTGCCAACAGCCTCTGCCCAGCAGGACACCCACGACACCAAGATAAAGACAAATCTAACGAAATCCCACTAAGCGAGCACCTGTCGCGACCACCGCCCTGCTCGATATCGCAGACTTCGCCGCTGTCCTGACAGCAGTCGACGTTGTATGAGCTTCTCCAAGACGCAGTCGCAGAGAAGCTCAAATCGCCCACACAAGGTCGTCGGACGCGTGCGACATGTCGCCGAGCAAGAGTCCGACGGGGAACAACCGGGCGAGCAGGTAGCGGCGGGAGGCCTCCGCGACGATGGCGGCGGACTTCCGGCCAGTTGATTTCGCGGTAGTTGGTGACGGGCTGGTCGCCGCTCATCTCCCGTACGGAGTGCTCGGTCCAAGAGATCGCCCGCTCGACACGCCATCGCTTGGGGAAGCCTCCTGGTCTTCTCGGCGGGGCACTGTCTTGAGAGTGATCCCGAGGAAGCAGTGGGACCAGTCGACGAAGGGTCCGCCATAGGCGGAGTCTGCTCAGGCGACGGCGAGTTGTGATGAGTCAGGCGCAGGCGGAACAGCTGGTCGCGGGCCGGGATGCTGTCGTGCGGCGAGGCCCGGGTGACCATGACGGTCAGTGCCATTCCGCGCATGTCGACCGCCAGGTGCCGCTTCCTCCCGTGGATCGACTTGCCGCGGTCGAACCCCTGCTGTCCTGGCCCACCGTCTCGGCTCCCTTGACGGACCCTTGACGGACCGGGAGTCCCCGGTCACGGTGACCGTGGGGACTGTCAACGGGATCGAGGTTTCGGGGAAGCCCAGGTCATGAAACGGGTTCTGGCAGGGCGAAGCAGCCGACCAAGGTCCTCCCGCTCGAAGGAGACCCGTTGCCCGCTCCGTGTTCCACCGTCAGGCTCGCGTCGACCATCACCATCGCCGACCGCGTGTTCGCTCCGGGACATCTCGGCGAGCTGGCCCGGCAGTTACCCTTCGCCTTCGAACGAACCTGGTGGCTGCCGCGGGAGCGGGCAAGCCAGCCTGATCCATCCGCCGCACCACGCGCGCTCCGGCGGGCTCGCCTGGCCGGGCCGAGATTGCGGACGCTGCGGTACTCCTTCATTCGTGTCGCTCGGTCGTGTCGCCTTCGTTCGCGTCCGCTCACGTCGCTTCGGCTTCGGACATGTGGGCCAGTTCGTCGGCATCGGCGAGCATCCGTGCGGTGTCCGGCTGCCTGCCGGTGAACAGCTGAAAGGCATCGGCGGCCTGGAAGACGACCATGCCGAGACCGTCGAGGACTGTGCAGCCGTGTTCGCGGGCGGTGCGCAGCAGCGTGGTTTCCAGCGGTCGGTAGACGACGTCGGCGACCCACAGTCGGGAGTGCAGCAGTTCGGCCGGAAGGGGGAGGCCCGGGTGCGCGGCCATTCCGGTGGGCGTGGCGTGCAGGAGGCCGTCCGCACGGGCCAGCAGTGCGGGGAGACGGTCCAGCGTTTCCGCGGACGCGCGCCCTGTGCCGTGGTGCCGAGTCAGCGAGGCCGCGAGACCGGTTGCACGGTGGGCCTGCGGGTCGAGGACTGTGAGGTGTCCTGCGCCGCGGGCGAGCACCGTGTGGGCGACGGCCGCCCCGGCTCCTCCGGCGCCGAGCAATACGACCCGCTCCAGGCGGGCTTCGGGCAGTGAGCGGGCGAACGAGGCCCCGAACCCGGTGACGTCCGTGTTGTGGCCGGTCGCCCGCCCTTCTTCGAAGACGACGGTGTTGACCGCACCGACCGCCTCGGCCTGCTCGGAGAGAGCATCGAGGTGATCGATGACGAGTTGCTTGCAGGGGTGGGTGATGTTGAGACCGGTGAAGCCCGTGTCCTGGGCGCCGTCGAGCAGTTCACCCACCTTTTCGGGGGCGGTGCCGAGGGTGTCGAGGTCGATCAGGCGGTAGAGGTAACGCAGGCCGTGCCGGTCGGCCTCGCGTTCGTGGAGTGCGGGGCTGAGCGACGTGCCTATGCCGGAGCCGATCAGGCCGATGAGATACGAGTCCTGGGACATTGCCGCGCGCCCTTCCGTGAGCCGGTCAAAGGCCGAGGTAGATCTGGCGCACCCGGACGTCCCGGCTGAGTTCCTCGGAGGTTCCGGTCATGGCGACGCTGCCGTTCTCCATGACCAGGCAGTGACTCGTCGCGCCGAAGGTGAGTTTGGCGTTCTGCTCCACGAGGAGAAGGCTCATCCCCTCTTCGCGCAGCCGTTTCAGCGCGCTGAGGATCTCGCCGACGAGCTTGGGCGAGAGCCCCATGGACGGTTCGTCGAGCAGCAGGATGCGCGGCCGGGCCATCAGGGCCCGGCCGATGGAGAGCATCTGCTGCTGCCCGCCGGAGAGCGCACCGGCCAGCCGCTGGCCCATCTCGCCCAGCACCGGGAACAGTTCGTGGACATCCGCCAGCGTGGCCCGGGTCTCGGCGTCCCAGCGGCGGGCGTACGCGCCGAGCAGCAGGTTCTTCTCCACGGTCAGGCCGGGGAACACATGCCGGCCCTCCGGTACGTAGCCGATGCCGTGGCGCACCATGTCGCGGGCCCGCACGCGGGTCAGGTCGCGCTCGCCCAGCGTGATGCTTCCGCCGCCGCGCGGTACCAGTCCCATGAGGGCTTTGAGGGTGGAGGTCTTGCCCGCGCCGTTGGCGCCGATGATGCCCACCGACGCC
>NZ_JBEPBI010000300.1:0-8306 GCF_040299045.1 Streptomyces sp. NPDC001027 | reverse complement strand
GCACCCCTCGGACCCGGTGACACCACCCCCCAGGTCATCCGATCGACAGGGGGCAACAGTCATGCCGGGCCCGGAGGCCAGCGGCCCTGTTGCAGAACCGCGAAAAACATAACGGGGGGACGACCGGACCGGGCGGGGAGGACGGACGGGCCCGGTCGCGGGAGTGCGGCCGGGCCCCCGCCCTGCGAGGCCGGTCGATCAGCGGTGAGCGAACCAGGACATGGAGGACAGCGCCCTGTCGTCGTAGCCGAACAGGGCCTGGTTCTCCCAGCCGTTGCCGGAGGAGGCGTCGGCCGGGTCCCAGCCGTTGCCGGCGACGGCCGTCCAGGTGGACTCCCAGTAGAAGACGCCGAGTCCGCGGCCGTTCGGCACGGCCTCCACGATGCTCGCCACGTCGTTCATCCACCGGGTCTGCCCGGAGACGGTGGCCGGGTATCCGGACACCAGCTCGCTCTGCAGGTCGATGATGTTCTCGTGCGCGTCCTTGCTGTCCAGCCGGAACGGGTAGGCCGTCTCGGCGACGTAGACCGGCTTGGCGTAGCGGGCGGCCGCGTCGTCGAGGGTGGTCTGGAAGTCGGCGAGCGCGCCGTGCCAGTAGCCGTAGTACGACAGGCCGATGACGTCGAACTTCACTCCGTGGGAGACGGCGTTGTCGAACCACCAGCGGGTGCCCGCCAGGTCCCCGCCCTTGGCGAGGTGGAGCGCCACCGGGGTCCGGGAGTCGACCGCCTTGACCGCGGAGTAGCCGGAGTTGAGCAGTCCGGCCAGCTGTGACCAGTCGCCGGTGGAGCCCGCCGGCCACAGCATGCCGCCGTTGATCTCGTTGCCGACCTGCACCATGTCGGCGGCGGCGCCTTCCCCCTTGAGGGCGTCGAGCACGTCGTGGGTGTGCCGGTAGACGTCCGTCTTCAGCTGGCTGTAGGAGTGTCCGGCCCAGGCGGAGGGCACGGTCTGCGCGCCCGGGTCGGCCCAGGTGTCCGAGTAGTGGAAGTCCACCAGGAGCTTCATGCCGCGGGCCTTGACCCGCTTGGCCGCCGCCAGGACCCGGGCCTTGTCGTTGTAGCCGTCGGCCGGGTTCACCCAGACCTTCAGCCGGGCGTAGTTCTGCCCGGCGTTCCTGAGCACGGCGAGCGGGTCCTGTGCGGCGCCTGAGCTGCTGCGGTAGACGCCGCCGAGGGCTTCGCTCTTGACGAGCGACGACACGTCCGAGCCCTTGACGGTGAGGCCCGTGGAGCCCGGCGCGAACGTCAGGTCGTCGACGTTGATCCAGTTCCCGGCGCCGGCGTCCGAGGTGACGCTGACGGTGCACTGGTGGTTCGTCACCGCGACGGAGGCGACGATCCGGATCCATCCGCTGGAGGAGACCGGGATGTCGGTGCGCTGCTCGGGTCCGCCGCAGTTCTTCAACGCGATGTACGCGGCCTTCTGGCCGCCGCCGGAGCGCACCCAGGCGGTCAGCTTGTAGGCGCCGTTGGCGAGCCCGGACAGGTACTGGTACGTCTCGACCTTGTAGGCGGCCGAAGAGTAGTGCGAGAGGCGGTAGCCGCCGGCGTGCCCGCCGGACTCGGTGAAGGAGGCCGCGTTCTGCCCGGCCGCCGAGTACGTCGACCAGCCGGCCGGCGTCGCGGTGCCGGCGCCGTCCGTCTCGAAGCCGCCGTTGGCGAGCGTGGCGGCCGCCTGGGCGGTCTGGGCGGGCAGGGCGGTGAGGGCGAGGCCCGCGGTGAGCGGCAGCAGCAGGGCTCTGAGCGTGCGTCTGGGATGGAACATCGTCGTCCGTCGTCCCTTCGACGTGATGGGTGGGGGTTCCCTCGTGGCGTGAGGGACCCCCTCCGCCCGCGGCTCGCGGCTCCACGGGCGAAGGGGGAGTCGGTTCAGCCGTCGAGTCGCACGACCCGTACGGCTCCCGCGGGGACCGCGAGGCGGCCGGCCGCGCGTTCACCCGTCAGCAGTTCGGCGCCGGGAGTCTCCAGGGGCAACTTGACGTCGGCGGCGGTGTGGTTGATCACGAAGAGGTAGTCGCCCGTCTCTCCCGAGCGGCGGACCACCTCCACGTCCCGGGGCAGTTCGGCGCGCGGGGCGATCGCCGCGTCCTCGGCGGCGCGGCCGATCACCGCGTCGAGGCCGTCGGCGCCGAGGCGGGTGGAGACGTACCAGGCGGTCCCCGCGCCGAAACGGCGCCGGGTGACGGCGGGGCGGCCGACGGTGAGGCCGTCGGCGTACGTCCACACGGTCTCGGCGCCGCGCAGGGTGACGAACTCCGTCCACACGTCGCCTTCGAGTTCCGACCCGTCGGGGCCGGCGACGCGCACGCGCTCGCCCGGCAGCAGCGGCGAGAACTCCTCGACGGTCAGGCCGAGGACGTCGCGCAGCGGGCCGGGGTAGGCGCCCTCGTGCACGGCGTCGTGTTCGTCGACGATGCCCGAGAAGTACGACACGACGAGGGTGCCGCCGTTCTCGACGTACTCCGTGAGGTTGCGGCCGGCCGCCTCCGTCATCAGGTACAGCGCGGGCACGACGACCAGCGGGTAGCGGGACAGGTCGGCCTCTGGAGGGGCGAAGTCGACGGTGAGGTGGCGGTCGTGGAGGACCTCGTAGAAGGCGTCGGCGCGCTCGCGGGGGTCGGCGTCCTGACTGGGCCGCCAGTCGAGGTTCTGCGCCCACCAGGAGTGCCAGTCCCACAGGACGGCCGCGTCGGCGACGGTGCGGGTGCCGCGGATCGCCGCCAGGGAGTCGAGGGCCGCGCCGAGCTCGACGACCTCGCGCCACACCCGGGTGTCGGCGCCGCCGTGCGGGACCATCGCCGAGTGGAACTTCTCCGCGCCGCGCCGGGACTGCCGCCACTGGAAGAACATGGCGCCCTCGGAGCCGCGCGCCACGTGCGCCAGCGAGTTGCGGGCCATCTGGCCGGGGGCCTTGGCGGGGTTGCGCGGCTGCCAGTTGACGCCCGAGGTGGAGTGCTCCAGCAGGATCCAGGGGGCGCCGCCCGCGACGGACCGGGTGAGGTCGGCGGCCATCGCGAGGTTGACGTGGGTGCGTCGGCCGTCGGTGATCAGGTAGTGGTCGTTGGTGACGATGTCGACCTCGCGGCCCCAGGCCCAGTAGTCGACGGAGTCGCACTGGCTGAGGGCGGTCATGAAGTTGGTCGTGACCGGGACGCCGGGTGAGAGGCGGTGCAGGAGGTCCCGTTCCGCGCGGAAGTTCTCGC
Source organism: Streptomyces sp. NPDC001027 (assembly GCF_040299045.1). Taxonomy (NCBI): domain Bacteria; kingdom Bacillati; phylum Actinomycetota; class Actinomycetes; order Kitasatosporales; family Streptomycetaceae; genus Streptomyces; species Streptomyces sp. NPDC001027. The sequence goes on along the minus strand of NZ_JBEPBI010000300.1, from coordinate 5,101 downwards.
GCATCGTCGCGTCGGCGAACCGCTTGTAGTCGAGGGCCTGGCCCGGGTTGCCGACCGTCGGAGCGGCGCGCGGCGGGTTGACGTCCTCGAAGCTCGCGTACCGCTGGCCCCAGAAGGCGGTGCCCCAGGCCTCGTTCACGGCGTCGACGGCGCCGTAGGTCGTCGCCAGCCAGCGGCGGAAGTGGGCGGCGCAGGAGTCGCAGTAGCAGGCGGAGACGGGGACGCCGTACTCGTTGTGCACGTGCCACATCGCCAGCGCCGGGTGGTCGCCGTAGCGCTCGGCGAGGCGCGTGGTGATGTTCGCCGCGGCCGCACGGTAGTCCGCGTTGCTGTGGCAGATCGCGCCGCGGGAGCCGAACTCGTAACGCACGCCCTCGGCGGTCACCGGCAGTGCGTCGGGGTGGCGGCGATAGAACCAGACCGGCGGTGACACGGTCGGGGTGCCCAGGTCGACGCGGACGCCGTGCTCGTGCAGCAGGTCGACGACCCGGTCGAGCCAGCCGAAGTCGTACTCCCCCGGCGAGGGTTCGAGCAGGGCCCAGGAGAAGATCCCGACGCTGACCATGGTGACGCCGGCCTCCCGCATCAGCCGGACGTCGTCCAGCCAGACGGATTCCGGCCACTGCTCGGGGTTGTAGTCCCCACCGAAGGCGAGCCCGGTGAGGCCCTTGGGGGTGGTCTCCGGCATGGATCTCTCCCGTTTGGTCGATCATTTGGGAACGTTCACACACATCGTAGGCGGTGTGAGCTCAACATAACCGCACAGCAACAACCATTGACAAGCGTCCAGGATGTTTCTCTACTGTGAACGCTCACAGACGTCAAAACCCAGGTCAGGGAGAGATCCATGTCCATCACGAAGCGCGGACGCCTCGTCGCGGCTGCTGTCGCCGTCGCTCTGGGCGGCGCCGCCCTCGCCGCCTGCGGCTCGTCCGAAGAGGACGGCGGCGCCGAGTCCGGTCCGGTCTCGCTCACGTACTGGACGTGGACGCCCGGCATGGACAAGGTCGTCGACCTGTGGAACAAGGGCCAGGGTGAGAAGGACCGGATCACGGTCACGGTGAAGAAGCAGGCGTCCGGCGACACGCTGATCACCAAGATCCTCACCGCGCACAAGGCCGGCAAGGCCCCGGACCTGGTCCAGGCCGAGTACCAGGCGCTGCCGACCCTGGTCAGCAACGACGCGCTGGCGGACATAGGCAAGGACGTCGGCGACGCGAAGAGCAAGTTCGCGGACGGCGTCTGGCAGCAGACGACCCTGGGCACGGACGCCGTCTACGCGGTGCCGCAGGACATCGGGCCGATGATGTTCTACTACCGCGCCGACCTGTTCAAGAAGTACGGCCTGACCGTCCCCACGACCTGGGAGCAGTTCGCCGAGACCGCCCGCGCCCTGAAGAAGAAGGCCCCGGGCACGGACCTGACCACCTTCTCCGCCAACGACTCCGGCCTCTTCGCGGGCCTCGCCCAGCAGGCCGGCGCCAAGTGGTGGACCACCTCCGGCGACAAGTGGAAGGTCGGCATCGACGACGCGGCCACCAAGAAGGTCGCCGACTTCTGGGGCGGCCTCGTCAAGGAGGGCGCCGTCGACAACCAGCCCATGTACACCCCGGCCTGGAACAAGGCGCTCAACACCGGCAAGCAGATCGCCTGGGTCTCCGCCGTGTGGGCGCCGGGCACGCTGACCACCGCCGCGCCCGACACCAAGGGCAAGTGGGCGATGGCCCCGCTCCCCCAGTGGTCCGCCGGCGGGAAGGTCACCGGCAGCTGGGGCGGATCGTCCACGGCCGTGACGACGGACTCGAAGCACAAGGCGGCCGCCGCGAAGTTCGCCGCCTGGCTGAACACCGACGGCGACGCCCTCACCGCGCTGGCCAAGGAGGGGGGCATCTACCCGGCCTCCACGTCCGCCCAGCTCAGCGGTGCCTTCGCGACCCCGCCGGACTACTTCTCGAACCAGGCGGACTTCTACACCACCGCCGCCGAAATCGCGAAGACCACGGCGCCCTCGGCCTGGGGCCCGAACGTGAACGTGGCCTACACGAGCTTCAAGGACGCGTTCGGCGCCGCCGCCAAGAACAGGTCGGACTTCTCCGCCGCCCTCGCCGCCATGCAGTCGGACACGGTCGCCGACATGAAGAAGCAGGGCTTCGGGGTCTCCGAGTGACCACCGCACGCCGGACGTCGCACGGGGTCAAGGGCGCCCCGTACGCCTTCCTCGTCCCCGCCGCCGTCCTCTTCGCGCTCTTCTTCGCGCTGCCCATCGGCTACGCGGTCTGGCTCAGCCTCCACAAGGTGCGCGTCTCGGGCCTCGGCCTCGGCTCGGGCGCCCGCAAGGAGGTCTGGGCCGGCCTGGAGAACTACACCGACGCCCTCACCGACGGCGAACTGCTCGACGGCGCGCTGCGCGTCCTCGGGTACGGCTGCATCGTCGTCCCCGTCATGCTGGGCCTGGCCCTGCTGTTCGCGCTGATGCTCGACTCCGAGAAGGTCCGGCTGGCCTCCTTCACCCGGCTCGCGATCTTCCTGCCGTACGCCATCCCCGGCGTCGTGGCGGCGCTGCTGTGGGGCTTCCTCTACCTGCCGGACGTCAGCCCGTTCTCCTACGCGCTCGAGAAGCTGGGGCTGCCGCAGCCGGACCTGCTCGACGGCGGTCCGCTCTACCTCGCCCTGTCGAACATCGCCGTCTGGGGCGGCGCCGGCTTCAACATGATCGTCATCTACACCTCGTTGCGGGCCATCCCGGCCGAGGTGCACGAGGCGGCGAAGCTGGACGGCGCGACACCGCTGCAGACCGCGCTGCGGATCAAGATTCCGATGGTGGCGCCCTCGCTGGTGCTGACCTTCTTCTTCTCGATCATCGCCACACTCCAGGTGTTCAACGAGCCGACCACCCTCAAACCGCTCACCAACTCCGTGTCCACGACCTGGAGTCCGCTGATGAAGGTGTACCGGGACGCGTTCGGCACGGGTGACGTCTACCAGGCGGCCGCCGAGGCCGTGATCATCGCCCTGGCCACGCTGGTGCTGTCCTTCGGCTTCCTGCGGGCCGCGAACCGCCGAAACAGGCAGGAAGCGGCGTCATGAGCACACTCGCCGTCCACAAGACCCCCTCCACGGCCGGCGCGACCGGCGCGACGCACGGGCGTGCGCCGCTGCGCGGCCGGATCGCCCTGATCCCCACGGTCACCCTGCTGCTGGGCGCCGTCTACTGCCTTCTGCCGGTCGCCTGGGTGGTCATCGCGTCCACCAAGTCCGGCCGTGAGCTGTTCTCCACGTTCACCTTCCTGCCGGGCACCGGGTTCGCCGACAACCTCCAGGACCTCGACTCCTACCGCGACGGCGTGTACTGGACCTGGATGGGCAACTCCGCGCTGTACGCGGGGCTCGGCGCACTGCTGTCGACGTGCGTGTCGGCGTTCAGCGGCTACGCCCTCGCCGTCTACCGCTTCCGCGGCCGGGAGTCGATCTTCAACATCCTGCTCGCGGGCGTGCTGATGCCGCCGATCATCCTGGCCGTCCCGCAGTACCTGCTGCTGGCCCAGGCCGACCTCACGGACTCGTACTGGTCGGTGCTGCTCCCGCAGATCCTGTCGCCCTACGGCGTCTATCTGGCCCGTATCTACGCGGCGGCGGCCGTGCCCGCCGACGTGGTGGAGGCCGGGCGGATGGACGGGGCGAGCGAGTGGCGGATCTTCAGCCGGATCGCGCTGCCGATGATGGTCCCGGGGCTGGTGACGGTGTTCCTGTTCCAGTTCGTGGCGGTGTGGAACAACTTCCTGCTGCCGTACATCATGCTCAGCGACGACGAGAAGTTCCCGATCACCCTCGGCCTGTTCACGTTGCTGGAGCAGGGGGCCAACCAGCCCGCGCTGTACACGCTGGTGATCACCGGCGCCTTCCTGGCCGTGATCCCGCTGGTGGCGCTGTTCCTGGTGGTGCAACGCTTCTGGAGCCTGGATCTGCTGTCCGGAGCCGTAAAGTCGTGACCATGAACAAGGATGCGGGGGGCCGGCGCAGACCGCCGACCATCCACGACGTGGCACGCGAGGCGGGGGTCTCCCGGGGCACCGTCTCGCGGGTCCTCAACGGCGGCCACTATGTCAGCCCGGCCGCGGCGGAGGCGGTCAACGCCGCCATCCGCAGGACCGGTTACGTCGTGAACCGGCACGCCCGCTCGCTGATCACCGGCCGGTCGGACTCCGTGGGCTTCCTGCTCACGGAGCCGCAGGAGCGGTTCTTCGAGGATCCCAACTTCAACGTCCTGCTGCGCGGCTGCACCCAGGCGCTGGCCGCGCACGACGTGCCGCTCCTGCTGATGCTGGCCGGCACGGAGGACGAACGCCGGCGCATCACGCGGTACATCACCGCCGGGCACGTGGACGGGGTGCTGCTGGTCTCCAGCCGCTCCGGGGACCCGGTCGCCACCGAGCTGCGCGAGGCGGGGGTGCCGCTGGTCGCCTGCGGCAAGCCGATCGGGATCGGCTCCAAGGTGAGCTATGTGGCCGCCGACGACCGCGACGGCGCCCGGGACATGGTGCGGCATCTGCTGGCGCAGGGCCGGCGGCGGGTCGGCGTGGTCACCGGCCCGCTGGACACCCCGGGCGGTGTGGAGCGGCTCGCCGGGTACCGGGAGGTGCTCGCCGAGGCGGGCGTCGCGTACGACGAACGACTCGTCGTGTCCGGCGACTACAGCAGGGCCAGCGGCGAGGCCGGCGCGGAGCTGCTGCTGGCCCAGGCGCCCGAGCTGGACGCGGTGTTCGTCGCGTCCGACCTGATGGCGCAGGGCGTGCTGACGGCGCTGCACCGGGCGGGGCGGCGGGTGCCGCAGGACGTGGCGGTGGGCGGCTTCGACGACTCACCGGCGGCGACCGCGGCCAGCCCCTCCCTCACCACCATCCGCCAGCCCTGGGACCGGATCAGCAGTGAGATGGTCCGGGTGCTCCTCGCCCAGATCGGCGGCGAGGACCCGGCGGCGGTGATCCTGCCGACGGAACTGGTCCGGCGGGAGTCCGCCTGACGTCGGGATCCGTCCGCCGCCCGGCCTCGCCCGGACGGCGGAGACGGCCGGTGTCTCGTCACCGGCGTCCGTGGCCGATGT
>NZ_JBEPBI010000299.1:0-8402 GCF_040299045.1 Streptomyces sp. NPDC001027 | reverse complement strand
CCGGCGCCTGGGGCGTCTTCCGGTACGTCACCCTGCCCATCCTCAAGCCGATCATCGTGATGCTCACGACCCTGTCGGTCATCCGGGAGAAGGCCGCCGGCCTGGCCCGGGAAGGCCTCCGCAAGGGCGGGAGCCGCGCCAAGGCGGGCCTGGCGCATCTGGCCGACCGGATCATCGACATCGCCCCCCGCGTCCCCGTACGGGACCTCCAGACGCTTCGTGCGCAGTTCCCCGGGCTCGGGCCCGAGCAGATCGCCGACAAACTCGTGTCGGGCGCGGCGAACGCCACGTCCACCGTCGGGGCCGGCATCGGCGCCGCCGCGATGCTGCCGGTGCCGCCGGCGATGCCCACCGAACTGGCCGCGGAGATCACCGGGGTCGCCGCGATCGAGCTGAAGCTGATCGCCGAGCTCCACGAGCTCTACGGCCTGCGGCCGCCGGGCGGTCTCAAGGACCGCAGTGCCGCCTACCTGCGCTCGTGGTCGGAGGAACGCGGGATCGACGTCAGGAAGCCGTCCTCCGTCAACGCGGCCCTCGGCGGCCAGATGAAGCGCGAGCTCCGTCAGCAGATCATGAAGCGCATGGTCCGCAACCTGCCGAATCTGATGCCGTTCATGGTCGGCGCCGCCGTCGGGGCGCTCATGAACCGACGGGACACCAGAAGAGTGGCCGGGAAGATCCGCGCCGACCTGCGCAAGGCGCAGGTGCCGTGGGACGCGCTGCCGGAACTGCCTGCGCTCGAGGAGCCCGCGGAGCCGCTGGCCGTCGGGGAGATCACCCATGACCCGCTGAACCCCGAGAACCCGGGGCGCCCCGGACTCTGAAAGCCCTGCTGAAGGCCTGTCGAGGCCTGCTGGGCCCTGCTGGGGCCCTGGTGGGCCCCTGTGCGGGCTACGCCTGCGCCGCGGCCGCGCGCGCCGTCTCGAGGGCCTGCGCCAGCCGCTCCGGCTCCCGCGTCGACAGGTACAGGTACGGCGTCGGGTCCTGGGGGTCGGTGACCTCCACCTTCAGTGCCGTGGGGATGTAGGAGCGCAGCAGCAGGAACGCCCGGGTGTCCGCCTTGTACGTGCGCCAGGCGCGCGCCTCCTGCGCGTCCAGGACCTCCGCGTCGCCGAGGGCCGTGACCGGGATCTTCGCCTCGCCCGCGATCAGCGAGTCGCCCACCACGCGGATGCGCGGAGACCCGTAGGAGCTGGCCACGACGGCCGCGGCCGCGGTGCCGCCGACCAGACCGCCGAGCAGCGGCAGGGTGCCGAACGGCAGCAGGATCAGGGCCATGGAGACGCCCACGAGGAACGAGACGAACCACCACGAGCGGGGGGCGGTGAGGCGTTCTTCGTACGGGGCGGCGGAGAGCTGCATGGAATCAAGCTTGGCACGGTCCCCGCTTGCGGCCGGGGGCAGGGGCAGGGGGCGTCGCACAGCGCTGCCGGGCAGGGTGGCGGCGGGTGTCGGACGGGCGGGTAAGGTCTGCGGCTGTGAGTGGTACATCCGCAGCTCTCGAGCCTCCGGCCGGGGCCCAGAAACCCGTCCGGCACCCCGACGCTCCCGCGCCCGGCGAACTGCTCGGCGCCCACTACGAACACTGTTTCGGATGCGGCGACGGGCAGGCCCACGGTCTGCATCTTGAGGCGCGGGCCGGCGAGGGCGTGACCGTCACCGCCGAGTTCACCGTGCAGCCTGCCCACCAGGGCGCTCCGGGGCTGGCGCACGGGGGAGTTCTGGCGTCCGCCCTGGACGAGACGCTCGGCTCGCTGAACTGGCTGCTGCGGAAGATCGCCGTCACCGGGCGGCTGGAGACGGACTTCGTCCGGCCGGTGCCCGTCGGCGCCACGCTCTACCTGGAGGCCGAGGTGACCGCGGTCGCCAGGCGCAAGATCTACTCGACCGCGACCGGGCGGATCGGCGGCCCCGACGGGCCCGTGGCGCTCCGCGCCGACGCGCTCTTCATCGAGGTAGGCGTCGAGCACTTCGTCGACCACGGGCGCGCGGAGGAGATCCAGACCGCCCTGAGCGACCCGGACCAGGCGCGGCGCGCCCGCGCCTTCGAGGTGAACCCGTGAGCCGGGGTCCCCTGGACGTCCTGATCCGCCGCGTCGACCCGGACGTACCGCTTCCGGCGTACGAGCACCCCGGCGACGCGGGAGCCGATCTGCGCACCACGGAGCGCCGCGAACTGGCGCCGGGGGAGCGGGCCGTCCTGCCCACAGGGGTGTCCGTCGCGCTGCCGGAGGGGTACGCGGCCTTCGTGCACCCCCGGTCGGGCCTCGCCGCCCGGTGCGGCGTCGCTCTCGTGAATGCCCCGGGGACGGTTGATGCCGGGTACCGTGGGGAGATCAAGGTGATCGTGGTGAATCTCGACCCGCGCGAGTCCGTGCGGTTCGAGCGCTTCGACCGGATTGCCCAACTGGTCGTCCAGCAGGTCGAGAGGGTCCGCTTCCAGGAGGTGGCGGAGCTTCCCGGGTCGGCGCGGGCCGCAGGGGGCTTCGGGTCCACCGGCGGGCATGCCGCCGTGGGCGGCGCAAGCGGTACAAGCGGTCAGGCCGCCGACGGCGGCGCGACGGGTGGGAATCGATACGCTTCGGTCGTATCCGACCGGGAAGGACAGTGACGTGTTCGGACGTCGCAACAAGAAGGGTGCCGCCGAGGACGCGGCCGGCGAGGCCGAGCAGGTCGTCGACAGTGTCGACGCTGAGGCGGACGACGTGGAGGGCGCGCGCGAGCGCGTGCGGCTCGAGCCGGAGCCGAGGCCCGACGGGCCGTGGGACGACTCGGAGGTGCGCGACCCCGCAGAGGGCCGTGTGGACCTCGGCGGGCTCTTCGTGCCCGGGGTCGACGGCATGGAGCTGCGGGTCGAGGTCGCCGGCGACGCGATCGTCGCCGCGACGGTCGTGCTGCGGGACAGCGCCATCCAGCTGCAGGCCTTCGCCGCTCCCAAGCGCGAGGGCATCTGGGGCGAGGTGCGCGAGGAGATCGGCTCCGGCATCACTCAGCAGGGCGGCATCGTCGACGAGGTCGAAGGACCGCTGGGCTGGGAGCTGCGGGCCCAGGTGCCGGTGCAGCTGCCGGACGGCACGGGCGGCTTCCATGTCGTGCGCTTCGTCGGCGTGGACGGGCCCCGCTGGTTCCTGCGCGGGGTGATCTCGGGCCAGGGCGCGGTGCAGCCGCAGGCGGCGGGTCTGCTCGAGCAGATCTTCCGGGACACGGTCGTGGTGCGGGGCGAGGGCCCGATGGCGCCGCGCGACCCGATCGTCCTGAAGCTGCCGAACGACGCGCAGATGGTGCCCGAGGGCGTGCAGCAGCAGGACGAGAGCTCCCGCTTCTCGGGGGGCATGGGCCAGCTGCAGCGCGGACCGGAGATCACCGAGGTCCGGTAGCCCGGCGACGGGCCCCGACGACGGCTGACAGGGCCGCACCCTCACGGGGGTGCGGCCCTTCGTCGTGCCCGCCGGGGCGCCGCCCCACCGTCCTCGCCGCCCTCGCCGCAGGGCCCGCGACGGCGAGGGCGCGTGAACCGATCCGGGGGGGGGGGGGCTCGTCCGATGAAGGGTCGAGGGGCGCCCACGGCCGCCGGGTCGCGTCAGGGTTGCGTCAACGGCGCCCCTCGCCTGTCGGATCATCCCATTTGTCGGGACCGTTGGCCGTAAGGTCGACGCTGCACACGCAGTTTCAGCGGGAGACAGTGAGGCCATGGCACGCGGCAAGCTTCGGATCTACCTCGGCGCGGCACCGGGCGTGGGCAAGACGTACGCCATGCTCTCCGAAGCGCACCGGCGGCTGGAGCGCGGCACGGACTGCGTGGCGGCGTACGTCGAGCACCACGGCCGGCAGCGCACCGAGGTGCTGCTGCACGGCCTGGAGCAGATCGAGCGCCGGGAGCTGGAGTACCGCGGCGGCTCCTTCCCGGAGATGGACGTGGACGCGGTCCTCGCCCGCACCCCGCAGGTCGCCCTGGTGGACGAGCTCGCCCACACGAACATCCCTGGCTCGCGCAACGTCAAACGCTGGCAGGACGTGGAGGAACTGCTCGCGGCGGGCGTCGACGTGGTCTCCACGGTGAACATCCAGCACCTGGAGTCCCTCGGCGACGTCGTGGAGTCGATCACGGGCGTCCGGCAGCAGGAGACGGTGCCCGACGAGTTCGTGCGCCGCGCCGACGAGATCGAGCTGGTGGACATGTCGCCGCAGGCCCTGCGCCGGCGGATGGCCCACGGCAACGTCTACCGGCCGGACAAGGTCGACGCGGCGCTGTCCAACTACTTCCGGCCCGGCAACCTCACCGCCCTGCGGGAGCTGGCCCTGCTGTGGGTCGCCGACCGGGCCGACGCGTATCTGAAGCAGTACCGCCGCGACCACCGGGTGTCGGCGATCTGGGGCTCGCGTGAGCGGATCGTGGTCGGGCTGACCGGCGGCCCCGAGGGCCGCACCCTCATCCGGAGGGCGGCGCGACTGGCGGAGAAGGGCGCGGGCGGCGAGGTGCTGGCCGTGTACATCGCCCGCAGCGACGGACTCACCTCGGCCTCCCCGAAGGAGCTGGCGCTCCAGCGCACCCTCGTGGAGGACCTCGGCGGCACCTTCCACCACGTGGTGGGCGACGACGTGCCGGCCGCGCTGCTGGACTTCGCCCGCGGCGTCAACGCCACCCAGATCGTGCTGGGCTCCTCCCGCCGCAAGACCTGGCAGTACGTCTTCGGGCCCGGGGTCGGCGCGACGGTCGCCCGGGAGTCGGGGACCGACCTCGACGTGCACATCGTCACCCACGAGGAGGTCGCCCGAGGCCGCGGGCTGCCGGTGGCCCGAGGCGCCCGGCTGGGGCGGACCCGGATCGCCTGGGGCTGGTTCACGGGCGTGGTGGGACCGGTGCTCGCGGCACTGCTGCTGAACGCGGTCCACCTCGGCCTCGCCAACGACATGCTGCTGTTCCTGGCGGTGACCGTGGCGGCCGCGCTGCTCGGCGGTCTGCTGCCCGCACTGGCCTCCGCGGCCGTGGGCTCGCTCCTGCTGAACTACTTCTACACACCGCCCCTGCACCGGTGGACGATCGCCGACCCGAAGAACATCGTCGCCATCGTGATCTTCGTCGGAGTGGGGGTGTCGGTGGCCTCGGTGGTGGATCTGGCGGCCCGGCGCACCCACCAGGCGGCCCGGCTGCGGGCCGAGTCCGAGATCCTCTCGTATCTGGCGGGCAACGTGCTGCGCGGCGAGACCGGTCTGGAGGAGCTGCTGGAGCGGGTGCGCGAGACCTTCGCCATGGAGTCCGCGGCACTGCTGGAGCGGGCGGACGACCGGGCGCCGTGGACCCGCGCGGGCCACGTCGGCGTGGGCAGACCGGTCGACCGGCCCGAGGAGGCCGATGTGGACGTGCCGGTCGGCGACCACCTGGCGCTCGCGCTCACCGGGCGGGTGCTGCCCGCGGAGGACCGGCGGGTGCTGGCCGCGTTCGCCGCGCAGGCGGTCGTGGTCCTGGACCGGCGGCGCCTTCGGGAGGAGGCCGACCGCGCCCGTGCGCTGGCCGAGGGCAACCGCATCCGCACGGCCCTGCTGGCCGCCGTCAGCCATGACCTGCGCACTCCGCTGGCCGGGATCAAGGCGGCGGTCTCCAGCCTGCGCTCCCCGGACGTCGCGTGGTCGCAGGAGGACCGGGCGGAGCTGCTGGCGGGCATCGAGGAGGGCGCCGACCGTCTCGACCACCTGGTGGGCAACCTGCTGGACATGTCGCGCCTGCAGACCGGCACGGTCACGCCGATCATCCGGGAGACCGACCTCGACGAGGTGGTGCCGATGGCGCTCGGCGGGGTGCCGGAGCCGGAGCGCAGCGTGGAGCTGGACATCCCGGAGACGCTGCCCATGGTCGCCGTGGACCCGGGCCTGCTGGAGCGGTCGGTCGCCAACCTGGTGGAGAACGCGGTCAAGTACAGCCCGGCAGGCGCGCGCGTGCTGGTCGCCGCCAGTGCGATGTCCGACCGCGTCGAGCTGCGGGTCGTGGACCGCGGGCCCGGCGTCCCCGACGAGGCCAAGGAGCGGATCTTCGCGCCCTTCCAGCGGTACGGCGACGCCCCGCGCGGTGCGGGGGTGGGGCTCGGGCTCGCGGTCGCGCGGGGCTTCGCCGAGGCCATGGGCGGCACTCTCGAAGCCGAGGACACCCCCGGCGGCGGCCTCACCATGGTCCTCACCGTCCGCGCGGTCGGCCCGCGCCCCGAGCAGCAACCCGTGCGACCCGAAAGGCGAACCTCATGCTGAGCCAGGCCGGGGGGTCACCCCAGGCATCCACGAGGGTGCTCGTCGTGGACGACGAGCCGCAGATCGTGCGCGCCCTCGTGATCAACCTCAAGGCCCGCGGATACGACGTCGACGCGGCCCACGACGGCGCCACCGCCCTGCGGATCGCCGCCGCCCGCCACCCCGACGTGGTGGTGCTCGACCTCGGGCTGCCGGACCTGGACGGCGTCGAGGTGATCAAGGGGCTGCGCGGCTGGACCCGGGCGCCGATCCTGGTGCTGTCGGCCCGGCACTCCTCGGACGAGAAGGTCGAGGCGCTCGACGCAGGCGCCGACGACTACGTCACCAAGCCCTTCGGCATGGACGAGCTGCTGGCGAGGCTGCGGGCCGCCGTGCGCCGGGCCGAACCCGCCGGGGGCGAGGACGAGGCCCTGGTGGAGACCGACGGGTTCACCGTCGACCTGGTCGCCAAGAAGGTCAACCGGGCCGGGAAGGACGTCCGGTTGACGCCCACGGAGTGGCACCTGCTGGAGGTGCTGGTGCGCAACACCGGTCGTCTGGTCAGCCAGAGGCAGCTGCTGCAGGAGGTGTGGGGGCCGTCGTACGGGACGGAGACCAACTATCTGCGGGTGTACATGGCGCAGCTCAGACGCAAGCTTGAGGCGGATCCCTCGCACCCCCGGCACTTCCACACGGAACCCGGGATGGGCTACCGCTTCGAGCGCTGATCCGGACCGCTCGGCCGTGGGCGAGACGACACCACGGCGGCGGGCGGAGGGCGCGGCGGTGTCCGGGTCGGGGTACGGCCGCGGCTACGGCTCGGAGGGGGCGTCCCGGTACGCTTCAGACATGAGTGCTGTCCCTCGTTCCGAAAAGCCGGTGGGCCGGTTCCGGCGCATGCTCGACCGGCTCTCCTCGTCGCAGGAGGACCTGGAGTCCGAGGAGCTGCGCGAGGACACTGAGACGGCCGGCTGCACGCGGATAGGCGACTGCCAGGACCGACAGATCGTCACGGTTACTGGTACCTTGCGCACGGTCACCCTGCGGCCGCGCGCCGGAGTCCCGGCCTTGGAGGCCGAGCTGTTCGACGGCAGCGCCGCGCTGGACGTCGTGTGGCTGGGCCGGCGCTCCATCGTGGGCATCGAGCCGGGACGCAGGCTCATCGCATCGGGCCGGGTCTCCATGAGCCGGGGCCGCCGGGTGCTGTTCAACCCCAAGTACGAACTGAGACCCCTGGGTAGGGAGTAGCCGGTGACGTCGCTCGACAAGCCGACCGAAGACACGACCGTGAAGCATCCGACCGCGGAGGACATCGCCGCGGCCGACGCCCGGGCGGTGACGGAGGCCGCGCTGTTCGAGGCGTTCGGCGGGATCCGCGGCATGGTCGAGACGGTGGTGCCCGGCCTGGTCTTCGTCACGATCTTCACGATCAACAAGAACCTGCACATGTCCGCGATCGCCGCCCTGGCGGTGTCGCTCGTCCTGGTCGTCGTCCGCCTGGCGATGAAGGACACGGTCAAGCACGCGTTCAGCGGAGTCTTCGGCGTCGCCTTCGGCGTCGTCTTCGCGATGATGACCGGCAACGCCAAGGCCTTCTACCTGCCGGGCATGCTCTACACGCTCGGTCTGGCGCTGGCGTACATCGTCACGACGCTGTGCGGGGTGCCGCTGATCGGTCTGATCCTCGGCCCGGTCTTCAAGGAGAACCTCTCCTGGCGGACCCGCAATCCCGGGCGCAAGAAGGCCTACGCCAAGGCCAGCTGGGCCTGGGGTCTGATCCTGCTCGCCAAGTGCGCGATCCTCTTCCCGCTGTACTGGTGGGCCGACACCGCTCAGCTCGGCTGGGTGCTGGTCGCCCTGAAGATCCCGCCGTTCCTGCTGGCCGTCTGGCTGACCTGGGTGTTCCTCGCGAAGGCGCCCGCGCCGATCGACGTGTTCGCGGAGATGGAGGCGGAGGAGAAGGCCGCGGAGGAGAAGGCCGCGGCGGAGGCGTCGGAGTCGGCGGCGGAGGTTGGTGGGCGGCACCGTCGGGACGGGTAGTACCCCGTGTCCGGGTGATCGTCCCCGGGGGCTGCGCCCCCAGACCCCCGCTCGCCCCTGAGCGGGTCTCGTCCTCAATCGCCGGATCGGCTGGTGGGACTTGCACGGCTCGTCTGCAAGCGCCCCCCGGAGGGGGCGTTGCC
>NZ_JBEPBI010000298.1:0-8416 GCF_040299045.1 Streptomyces sp. NPDC001027 | reverse complement strand
GCGCCTCGCTCGGTATCGACGTCGACGTCGTTCCACGGAACGAGCAGGTCAAAGGCTTTTCAGTGATCCCGCGGCGCTGGGTCGTGGAGCGGAGTATCGGGTGGATCATGATGCACCGTCACCTCGCCCGCGACTACGAGACCAAACCGGCGCACTCCGAGAGCATGATCCGCCTTGCGATGATCTCCAACCTCGCAAAACGAGCGACGGGCGAAACAGTCACAACCTGGCACAACCCATGAACTATCGCTTCTTCAAGCAGGACGTCCTCTCACGTCGAGTCGACGGCCGCCCGGCGACTTCATCGGTGACTGGCCCGTCAGCTCCATCATCCAACCCGCTGGTCGTCCCACAACACACCTCTCTGATCAGGAGTGTTGCTACGACTGACTGAATCCGGTCAGTACGTGTCGATCCGCTACAGCGAACGGCTGATGGACGTCGGCGCGGCCGCGTCGGTGGGCTCCGTCGCGGACTCGTACGACAACGCGATGCCGAGGCCCTCAACGGCACCTTCAAGGCCGAGCTGATCGAACTGGCGGGACGCTGACCAGGTCGAACGCGCCGTCGTGCGATGGGTCGGCTGGTACAACTCCGAGCGCCTGCACTCCGCACTCGACTGCCTCCCGCCCGAGGAGGTCGAGGCGGCCCACTACCGTTCGTTGGCCACCGCGAACGCCGCCTGAAACACACAATATCGGCCGCTACGAAGCTCGGGGCAGGTCAGGACTCATGCTCAGCCGAACGCCCCGAGCGGTGTTGGGCGTTGTGGTCGCCCGCGTTCCCTTCGCGTCCGGCGCGCGGGGCGTGTTTGTCGTCCGTGTATGCGGGGGAGCGGATGCTCAAGCTCCTGAGGCGGCGATAACGCGCCCAGATTGTTGACGGCTTGGGCTGACGGCGGGATGCGACCGGTTCGGCGGCCGTCCGGGGAGGCGGCGCCTTGAGGTCGGCCACGGCTTGTGTACGCCGCCGCGCCGCTGCTCTTTCCTGCAACGTTGGCGGCCCGGCCGATCTGCACCGGCCTCCTTGTCAACTGCGGTCATAAGCGGTGCTGCCTACTGCTGTGATGGACAGGATGCCTACTTGGGAATCCGGCGCCCTGCCAGTCCCGAACCCGGAACGGTTCATCGTCATACGAGGAGGGCAGTCTGCAAGCAAGCCACCGGAGGGGGTCGGCAGCCGCACCATGTTCGCAACCAGGAATTGGACCGCGGCCGTCATGACGAGGTGTGTAAAAGCCCCGCGGGCGCGTGTGATCTTCTCGGCGCGGCATACGAGTCAACCGTGGGCAAGCTGAGAATTGAGGCACCTGCTTCGTCGGGGCATCCATTCGGGATCGAGGTGGCCCCCGCGCGCCGGGGGCCACTCGTCCAGATCATGGGTCAGGGATGCTCGCCCCTGCATCGGTTGATCGCGCTGCAACCTCGGTTGTACTCATTCGCGGCGGTCGACACGATCAGGTCCGTGTTGTAGCCCCAGTGGGCGTTCGGATCACGAGCAGGGTCGTACTCGACTCGGGCCCTGACATGGCGCGGATTGGGGACAAAGCGATCGAAGGCGAATGTGGGCGCATAGCGAGGATTTATGCGCCCATTGAGTGTGGCCTGGGTTACGCGGTAGGTGCGTACGCCGACAATCGCGTAGTTCGGGATGTGCCGGACGTAGGCCCATTCGTCCTGGCTTCGATAGGTGTTGGCCGCGTCCGGACGTTCCGCGCGAAGCTGGTCGGCGACGTACAGCGCATTCCTCGCCCATGTCGGATCGATCACGTAGACGTGGCTGTGCGTGACGATCTCCCCGTGCAGGCAGCGCTCCATCAGGTAGGGGCCGAGCCCCGGAATCATGCTGTAGAACGCGTACCGGCCCGTCGAGCAGCCCGGTTGTCCCACCACGCGAGTCAGCGCGACCAGCCCCTGGCTCCGCGCGAAACTCTCCGCCACGGTCCGCGTTCCGGTTGTCGAGATGTAGTTGCTGTCCATATGGCGTTCCCCGCCATGGACATGGGCGACGAGGTCGTTGTTGTGCCCCCGTGCCGTGAAACCGTCTCGGAAGATCTCCTCCGGCGGGCGGGAGTCCCCCCTGTACAGGTCGCGAGGGAACGACCTCTGCGGATCGATGTCCGCATTGTGCAGACTGGGACACCACTGCCCGCCGGATCCGGAGGAGGAGCCTCCTGGGCAAGGGGGGCCGGCGGCCTCGGCGCTCGACATCAGGCCGAGCGGGCCGAGCAGGGCGGCGAGCAGCACCAGCATGAGTGTGGACACGACCGACGCGATCGTGAGCTTGCCCCGGCGGTGTGCCCTGGTTCTGCGGGCACCTGGGGGCGGCGATTGTTCGACGGCTCCCCGTTTGGGGACCGCCATGATGTCTGGGTGGGGCATCGCTCTGTTCTCCAGAGGTTGGCGTGCCGTGATCCGGCCTGGCTCGGCCGAGCCTGGCAACGAAAGAGTTGACCAGCATGTCCGATTCATCGGATTAATCAATTCCGGTCGGCATCGCCGGTGCTCGCGGTCTCTGGCTGTCATCAACGCCACACTCTGGGCGGAACCTGTTTACGCCGCGTCCGTGCGAAACATAGGTTTGCGCACCGAACATCTTTTTCCCCCGTCACGGGGACGAGAGTGGTGGTGGTCCTGTGGGGCGTCCCGAGCGGCCTGTGGACCCTGAGGCCGGTCCCGTGCAACGCCTGGCCCATGAGCTCCGTGAGCTGCGCAAGTCGGCGGGCAGCCCGTCTTACCGGACGATGGCCGGAGCGGCAGGGTTCTCAGCCGCGTCCTTGTCCAACGCGGCGGCAGGCAAGCGGCTTCCGTCGCTTGCCGTGGTCCAGGGGTTTGTACGAGTGTGCGGGGGCGACTGGGCGGAGTGGGAGCGGCGGTGGAAGGAAGCCGAAGCGGAGGAAGCGGGTGCTGTACGGGACGAGACTGAGGACGACTCGCCGCCATACCGGGGCCTCGCGCGATTCGAGCCGGACGACCGAGGACTGTTTTTCGGACGTGACCGGCTGGTGGAGGAACTGCGGGAACTCATCTGCGGGCACCGCTTCGCGGTGATGTTCGGGTCCTCAGGCAGTGGTAAGTCGTCGCTGCTGCGTGCCGGGCTGATCCCTCGCCTGCGGGAGCACATCGCGCTTCAAGGGCGTCCGGCCGTGGTCCGGGTGCTCACCCCCGGCGCCCAGCCCGCGACCAAGCACGGACATCTGCTGGACCCGGCCGAGGACGGGCCGGAGAGCTGGGTGCTGGTGGACCAGTTCGAGGAGGTCTTCACCCTGTGCCGGGACCCGGCGGAGCGCACCCGGTTCATTGACATGTTGCTGACTGCCCGGAACCCTGCCAGCCAGCAGCGGGTGGTCATCGCTGTACGGGCCGACTTCTATGCCCAGTGCGCCGAACACCGAGGCCTGGCGGATGCGCTGGCCCGCTGCACACTACTGGTTGGACCAATGTCGGCCGATGAGTTGCGGGAAGCAGTCGTACGCCCGGCTCAGGCCGTCGGCATCCTCGTCGAGCGGGAGCTGACCGCCCGGATCATCGAGGAAGTCAGGGACCAGCCAGGAGCACTGCCGATGCTTTCGCACGCCCTCCTGGAGACCTGGAAGCGCCGCCGCAGCCGGCTGCTGACCTTGGCGACGTACGAGGCGGCGGGAGGGGTTCACGGTGCCATCGCGGCGACTGCCGAGGAGGTGTACGGGCAGCTGTCCCCGGATCAGGCGATCACCGCCCGGCGTTTGCTGCTCCGGCTGATCGAACCGGGCCAGGGCACCGCTGACACTCGGCGCCCGCTTCCTCGGAGCGAACTGGACGAACACGTCGACCCCGGCATATGGCTGGTGGCGGAGCGGTTGGCCCGCGCCCGGCTTCTCACCAGCGACGAGGGGGGTGTGCAGCTTGCCCATGAGGCGCTGATCACCTGTTGGCCGCGGTTGCGTGGCTGGGTAGAGGAAGACCGTGAGCGGCTGCGCCACCACCGTCGGCTGACCGAGGCAGCGCGTGCCTGGCTGGAACATGACTGTGACCCTGGCTCGCTGTACCGAGGCGCCCGCTTGGCTCGCGCGGAGGAACTCTTCACCGACGGTAGCCGCAGCCGAGGGAACGGAGGACGAGCTGAACTGACCGCGACGGAAGAGGAGTTCCTCGCTGCCGCTCTTCGCGTGCGTGCGGCGGATCGCCGGGCCGCTTCCCGGACCACTCGCAGGGCACGTGTCCTTCTCTCCGCTCTCTCTGCTGTCCTGGCGGTGTCGCTGGTTGTCGGGCTGACCGCCTGGCAACAGCACAAGGACAACCAGCGCCAGCGCACAGACGCCGCTGCCCGGCGAATCGCGGATGTCGCCGACGCTCTGCGCACGACCGACCCTCGCTCCGCCATGCTGCTGGGCGTGGCCGCTTGGCGAGTCTCTCCGTTGCCTGAGACACGCATGGCCCTGCTTGGCTCCCTCGCTCAGCCAGAGCACGCCGTCTTCACCGATCCCGCCCCCGGCGAAGGGCCGACGCGTTTCCTCACCGACTCCGGCCGCACGCTGCTCAGCATCGACGGCCGTTCGTGGCGGACCTGGAACGTGGTCACGGGACGCCGCACCGGTTCTGGGCGGTTGCCGACTGGAGAGGTGCTCGCGGCAGGACCGGACACCCATTTCGTGGCCATCGCTAAGGACGATGGAATCCGACTGTGGGACAGGGGTGCCGGACGATGGATCGGAGACCCGCGTCCCCTCCCGCTCACCTCCCTCGCCGGTATCGGCCTCGGACGCCACGTCGTGAGCGAAAGCGACGACGGCCGCGTGAGGCTGCGATCCGTCCAGGACGGCAGGGTGCTGTTCGAGACCCGGGCGCCTGGTCTGGTGCCCCCCGCCGTGAGCACCGACGGCCGACTGCTGGCCATCTGCCCAGCCGGCGGAGCGCCGCAGCTCTGGAACACCGACAGCCGCAAGACCGTGCCCGGCGACTGGACACAGTTCCGGCGTCTGTGCAACGAGAAACGGACGGCCCTCGTGTTCGGTGGTACGCAGCTCGCCGCGCTCTCAGCCTCAGGAGTCCGCGTCTGGGACACTGCCTCGGGCCGCCAGGTCGCCGACATCGACGAACTCGAGGCGGAGGACGCCGCCTTCAGCCCGGACGGCACCTTCCTCGCCACTGCGGGCGGTGAGGAGATCAGAGTGTTTCGGCTGTCGGACTCCGCAGCGCCGGTGTTCCGGCACTCCCTCAACAACCAGCATCTGTATGAGCTCGCCTGGGACCCGGGGGATCACACCGTCCTGCGCTATCTAGAAGGCGGCACTGTCCACTGCCTCGACCTCGGACCAGCTGTTACGCCCGCGTGGCGCGGCCGTCCGCTGGATGCCGTACAGATCAGCCCAGACGGCCGAACCCTCGCCACGGCCGAACGCACCGGTAGCCGCTACCGCTTCGAGCTACGCGCCACGAACGACGGACATCTGATACGTGCCCTGCCCTCCCAGCCGGTGCCCACCCCCCGCGATTCCGCAGACCCGATCGCCGCACAGGACACTGTGGCCCTGCTCACCTTCAGCCCCGACGGCAGGACGCTCACGTACGGCGTCCCGCCACCGCCCGGCCATGAAGCGGCACCGCAGCGGTTTGTGGTCTGGGACCTCAACAGCGACCGCAAACGCGCAGCATTGGACCTGGCTGGTCCTCAGTCCGCTGGAACGGTGGTCTCCCTTGCCAGCAGCACCGGCGGGCGCACTTTGTACGTCGGTCGCATCGCAGCCATCGGCGAGGTGATCAACGAAGCATGGGACACCACCTCGGGCCGCAGAACGGCCCTTCTCGATGGTCTTACCAGCGTCCACCTGGCCGCCCACCCTGGCGGCCGCCTCCTCATCGGAGACAACCGTGTCGTCGGCATTCCTTCCGGGAGAGTCACCAGACAGGGCCTCGTCCAAGGCGAACAGGTTGGCGCGCTCGCTTTCACCGGCGACGGCTCTCATCTGGCAGTCGGCGACCAGACCGGCCGTGTCGCACTATGGGAGGGCACTCTGCACCACCGCTCGGGTGTCCTGCGGAACGTCTTTCCCGCCCCGCTTGGCGACACCCCGGAAGCGGTCAGCGCGCTCGCCATCAGCCCCGACCAACGGACGCTGGCCGTCGGAGGGGACGCAGGAACGCTCCAACTCTGGGACATCGTCACTCAGCAGCCGCTGGGCGGCCGGGTGACCACACCCGGCGAGGGCATTCACACACTCGCCTTCAGCGGCGACAGCGGCACACTGTACGTGGGTAGTGCCCATGTCCCGCTCCAGCGCTACACCATTGCTCCCGACAGGGCCGTCACACAGGTCTGCGCCCGTGCGCGCGGCGATCTGACCCGGACCGAGTGGAACGTGTACGTGCCGGACGCGCCGTACCGTCGGATCTGCGGCTAGAAGTCCGGCAGGGGCACGCTCATGTCGGCAGCCGACACATTTCCCTCCGGTGGTTGTCCGTACCGCCGTCGCGCGGCGTAGCAATCAAGCTGGCGTCACCCTGACCGAGGCGCAGATGCACCCCCGAAGAGTCTTCCTGCCTTCAGGGGCCATTCCGGGGACGGTGCTGCGACTGCAGTCCAATCCTTTCGGGCAGCTTGTGACGCATCCCAGAGGGCCCTCGTCTACGTGGGTTACTGAGCTCTTCGGAGTGTTGTCGGGGTGACGTGTGCTGATCCCTGCGGTAGGCCGGTGGTATGCGGTACGCGCAGGGTCGTGTGAGCGGCCAGTTGGTTTGGTTCTGATCCACTTCTTGTGGGGCGATGACGTAGCGTCACGAGCTGCTGGAAGGATGCCTGTTCGTGTGATTGCAGCGTGCTCTCGGTGGCCTTCCCTCATCTGGCGTCCGTGATGGTGGAACAGTTCCTGGTCGACGATGACGGGGTGGCGCTCACGGCGCGTACGGCGACCGGGAGGCTGCTTGCCCCGGGTACAGCACGCTGTCTGGCCGTGTCCACGGCGGGTATCGGCGACGGTTGGCCGACCTGGCGGTGGCTGGGCGGAAGGTCGTGATCGACCTGGCGGTGCGGAGGTTCCTGTGCCAGGCGGCGCCGTGCGCACGCCGTACGTTCGTCGAGCAGATAGAGGGGCTCACCGAGCGGTTCGCGCGCCGCACCCCCGCACTCCGTCGGACGTTGGAGCGGATGGCGCTGGCGCTCGCGGGGCGTCCGGCGGCCCGGCTGGCCGCGCACCTGTCGGTCCCCGTCAGTGCGAACTCGCTGATCAGGATGGTGCGCAGGCTCCCGGACAAGCAGTCCTCAGTCGCCCCGCGAGTGATGGGTGTAGATGATTTCGCGTTCAAGAAGGGCCACGTGTACGGCACGATCATCTTGGACGTGGAGACCGGTGAGCGTGTGGACGTGTTGCCCGACCGCACCTCGGAGACGCTCACCGCCTGGATGCGAGCCCATCCCGGGGCCGAGATCGTGTGCAGAGACCGAGCCAGCGCCTACGCCGAAGCCGTCCGCACCGTCTGCCCCGACGCCACGCAGGTCGCGGACAGGTACCACCTCTGGATGAATCTGTGCAAAGCAGTGGAGAAGTGCGTCGCCCAGCACCGCACGTGCCTCACCGCGCCCGCCGAGGACACGAGCACCGGTAACCCCGCCGCCGTGAAGGCCGGCCCGACCAACGTCGACGTACCAGAAGAGCCCGTGGAAGGGCTGCGCGTGATCAAGCGACGCGAGCGTCATGCCACGGTGCATGCCCTGTACGACAAGGGCGTGCAGATCGAGGTGATCGCCAAGACCCTCGGGCTCGACCGCAAGACCGTGCACCGCTACGCGCACGCCGCCACTCCCGAGGACGCATCCCTTGGCACCGGCTCCCGCCGCTACGGCCAGATCCACGCCTATTCGTCCTACCTGTACCGGCGATGGAACGAGGGCTGCACGGACGCGGCACGGCTTCACGCGGAGATCACCGGACTCGGTTACCTCGGCAGCAAGCGGACTGTCCGCCGTCACCTGGAACAAATCCGCGCCAGCGGCAAGCCCGCACCCGAGAAGCCCAAGGAGCTGACCGTCCGGAAAGCCACCTGGCTGATCACAGCGCACCCCGACAAGATCGACGAGAGTAACGCGCTCAGGCGCAAGCAACTCCGGGCCCGCTGCCCGGAGTTGGATTCTGTTGCTGACTGCGTGCGCGACTTCGCCCGGATGATGACCGAGCGCCGAGGCGGCGAACTCGACGACTGGCTCACCCGCGCCGAGAACACCGGGCTGAAGCCGCTACGGAGTCTGGCTCGTGGCCTGCGGCAGGACTTCGACGCCGTCACCGCCGGACTCACCCTGGAGTGGAGCTCGGGCAGGGTCGAGGGCAACGTCAACAGGGTGAAGCGGATTAAGAAGGCTTCCGCATACCGGTCGGTGGACGTGTTCAGTCGAACTGGGTTCTGGATCGGGTGATCGCGGCGGTGTCGGCGCATGAAGACAGAGT
>NZ_JBEPBI010000297.1:0-8436 GCF_040299045.1 Streptomyces sp. NPDC001027 | reverse complement strand
CGTCCCCACGCGGCGCCGGTGCGGCACACCGGCGAGGAGACGGTGTGACCGCGAACCGGCGTCCGGGCCCCGGCCCGGCCCGGGGCGGACGCGCCTTCCGCGACGCGCGCTCTAGACGACGCCCTGAGCCGTCATGGCCTCCGCCACCCGCAGGAAGCCCGCGATGTTGGCGCCCAGGACGTAGTCGTCCGGGGTGCCTCCGTACGTCTCGGCGGTGGCCCGGCACTGGGCGTGGACACCCCGCATGACAGCGGCCAGCCGGGTCTCGGTCTGCTCGAAGGTCCACACGTCGCGGGAGGCGTTCTGCTGCATCTCCAGCGCGGAGGTGGCCACACCGCCCGCGTTGGCGGCCTTGCCGGGACCGAAGAGGACGCCCGCCTCACGGAAGATCTCGATCGCCTCCGGGGTGCACGGCATGTTGGCGCCTTCGGCGACGGCCAGGACGCCGTTCTTCACCAGCGCCCCGGCTTCCTGTCCGCCCAGCTCGTTCTGCGTGGCGCACGGCAGCGCGATGTCGCAGGGCACCTCGAAGACCGAGCCCCGGTCCGAGAACCGTGCCCCCGGCTTGGCCTCCGCATAGGCCGAAAGACGCGCCCGCCGCACCTCCTTGACCGATTTCAGCAGCTCCAGGTCGATGCCGTCCGCGTCGACCAGGTATCCGGACGAATCCGAGCAGGCCACCACGGACCCGCCCAGGGCGTGCACCTTCTCGATCGCGTAGACCGCCACGTTCCCCGAGCCGGAGACGACGGCCTTGCGACCGTCGAAGCCCTGTCCGCGCGTGGCCAGCATCTCCTGCGCGAAGTACACCGCCCCGTAGCCGGTGGCCTCGGTGCGGGCCTGCGAGCCGCCCCAGGAGACCCCCTTGCCGGTCAGGACTCCCGCCTCGAAGCGGTTGGTGATCCGCTTGTACTGGCCGAAGAGGTAGCCGATCTCGCGCCCGCCCACCCCGATGTCGCCGGCGGGGACGTCGGTGTGCTCGCCCAGGTGCCGGTACAGCTCGGTCATGAACGCCTGGCAGAAGCGCATGACCTCCTGGTCGCTGCGGCCCTTGGGGTCGAAGTCCGAACCGCCCTTGCCGCCGCCGATCGCCAGTCCGGTCAGCGCGTTCTTGAAGATCTGCTCGAAGCCCAGGAACTTCACGATGCCGAGGTTCACGCTCGGGTGGAAGCGCAGACCGCCCTTGTAGGGACCGAGGGCGCTGCTGAACTCCACCCGGAATCCGCGGTTCACCTGCACCCGGCCCGCGTCGTCCACCCACGGCACCCGGAAGATCAGCTGCCGCTCGGGCTCGCACAGCCGCTCGGCGATCACCGCGTCGACGTACTCCGGATGCGCCTCCAACGCCGGCGCCAGCGTGTGCAGCACCTCTCCCACCGCCTGGTGAAACTCGCTCTCGCCGGCGTTGCGCCGGCAGACCTGTGCGTAGACGGCCTCGATGTGAGCACTGGGGTTCATGCGCGCCTGCTCTCCTGTGTTCCGCCAGGCACTCACCTTGTCCAGCGTGCCCGGCCGCTGTCCTGACAACGAATACGGACGCCAGGAGTCGCTGTGTCAGTGAAGGAGGCCACCGATATCGGAAGACGGCGCGACCTCGACCCGTGTCGACAAGTCGTCATATCGTCGCGTGTGCGCGTCCGGCGATCCCACCGGCGCCCTCCAGCGCCCTCCGGCGAATCAATGCGTTCGACACCGCGGCCGGTCGAAGCCACGATGTACGCCATGACGAAGAACCGAAAGGTCCATGCCGCGTAGGCGACCGGCACACGTCCGGGCCGGCGTGCCCCGCCACCGGACACGAGGAGCGACGACCGTCATCGACGGCCTGTCCTCGCGGGCGCTGTCCCAGGTCCTCGCCTTCGAACGCAGCCGCAACTACGTGGGATCAGGAGACGTCGGCGCGGCCCTGCGCCTGTGGAAGGACTACGTCCACCGATCCGAGCGGCGACTGTGGCACGACTACGAGCGGGACGACACGCACTGGGACTGCTGCGACGACCCCTTCGAGGCCCGCGCCCTCCTCGACGTCGTGATGCAGGCCTTCCCGCCACGGCAGGCCCGCGAACTCCGACAGATCGTCAGCCGGTACGACGCGGTCTGGGACACGCCGTCACCTCGGTACGACCCGGGCGCGGGCGGAACGACGCGGTGAGCGCCCACCGCAGAGAACCGCCCCGACGGCTCCGAAAGCGAGCGCCGCCGGCCCGGAGCGGACGGGAAAGGGCGGGAACCGATCCGCCGCGGGCGGTGTACGCATGGCGTGAGAACGCGGGAGGGGGGCCGCACCGTCGATGAGGCCGCGGTGATCGCACGCGTACGCGCCGGCACGCCGGAGGCGTACGCGGAGTTGGTGCGCGCCCATACGGGCATCGCGCTGCGGGCGGCCCGGGCACTCGGCGCCGGGGCGGACGCGGAGGACGTCGTACAGCAGGCCTTCTTCAAGGCGTACTGCGCACTGGGCCGCTTCCGGGACGGTTCCGCGTTCCGGCCGTGGCTGCTGTCGATCGTCGCCAACGAGACGAGGAACACGGTGCGGAGGGCGGGGCGCCAACGGTCTCTGGCCGACCGCGAGGCGGCCTTCATCAAGGCTGAGCCGCTCAAGTCGTCCTCGGCCGACCCAGCCGTCGCCGCGCTGGCGAGCGAGCGCCGCATCGCGCTCCTCGGCGCCCTGGAGAAGCTGAGCGAGGATCACCGTCTGGTCGTCACGTACCGCTACCTGCTGGAGATGGACGAGCCCGAGACGGCGGCGGCCCTCGGCTGGCCCCGCGGCACCGTGAAGTCCCGCCTGAGCCGGGCACTGCGCAAACTGTGCCGTCTGCTCCCGGAGTTGGAACCGCGCCGGCCCCTCGGTACGAAGGGAGGAGGTGAGGGGGATGAGTGAGTCGAGCGGGCCGCAGGAACCCGACGCAAGCGAGCAGCGCAAGCGCCGCGGGGGCGGCGAGGTCACAGGGGGCGTCCGTGGTGACGCCCGGCTGCCCGAGGAGCTGCGGGCCCTCGGGCGGATGCTGGACCGGCCGCAGAGCGACGAAGGCGAGGCGATGGACGAGCGCGTCCTGCAGCGGATCGCCGCCGAGGGGGTACCGACCCCGGCGGTCGTGCCACGGGGCGCCGGCGAGCGACTGCGGGCGCTGCGCAGGTGGGCCGGGCTGCGCCGGCGCACGCTCGCGGCCACGCTGTGCGGCCTGCTCGCCGTCCTCGTCCTGGCCCCTGCGGTGCGGGCGGCGGTGGCGGACTGGTTCCGCTTCGGCGGGGTCGAAGTGCGGTACGACCCGTCGGCGTCGCCGTCGCCAGGAGCGGAAGTGCCGGGCTGCCCTCGTCCGGTCCCCCTCGCCGAGGCCGGACGGCGAGCAGGGTTCGCCCCGCTCGTGCCGGGGGTGCTGGGCGACCCGGACGCGGTGTCCGTGACGCGCACGCCGGAGGACCGCTTCGTCATCACCCTCTGCTGGGGCGAGCGCGGCGGCGCCGTCCGGCTCGACGAATTCCCGGCCACGCCGGCGCCCGAGTACGGCAAGACGGTGGCGGGCGAGCAGGCGGTCGAGTGGGTCCGGTTGGCCGGCGGGACGGACAGCGCGCTGTGGTTCCCGCAGCCGCACCTTCTGCGCTTGTCGATGACTGCGCCGGACGGCTCCCGCCTCACCCTCTCCGAGCGCACGGCGGGACCCGCCTTGCTGTGGGTCCACGACGACGCGTTCACCCTGCGACTGGAGGGCGTGGCGTCGAAGGCGCGGGCGCAGGAGATCGCCGAGTCACTGCGCTGAAAGGCATCGCCGGGACGGGAACCCGGGCGGATCGATCGGTGTACCCGAAGTGGCTCGGCGAGTGCGGACGGCCCGCACGGCGACGGATCGGGGTGTCGGATGCGTGGACTGCGACAATGGGCGGCGGCGACAGGCGCGTTGACGACCGCGCTGCTCCTGCTCCTGCTTCTGCCGATGGCGCCGCCCGCGGCCGCGGGCGGGCCGGCCAGCGCGCTGCTGGTCTCCCCGACCAGCCGTCGGACGGCGTCGTTGTACGGCACGGACGAGAAGTACGCCCTCATGGAGAAACTCGTCGCGCAGACGGGATCCGAGCGCGGCGGGCGCCGGGAGGAGGCTCCGGACTGGGGAGCGGAGGGCACCTGGATGAACCAGGTCGGCGACATGGTCACCCTGTCGTGGATGCTCCCGGACGCCCGGCCGTGGCGGACGGACCGACTGTATGCGTCCACGCCCGACACCAAGGACGTCTGGATCCACACGAGACTGAACATCCCCCGGAACGACGCCTCTTCGGACGTCGGGGGCTGGCACAGGGCGAAGCAGTCGGAGGAGCTGCGTGCGCTGCTCCGCGGCCTCGGGCTGCTGCGCACGCCCCCGGGATCGCCGCAGGAGTCCGCCGCGACCTCGACCGACGCACCCGCGGGAGCCGGGGCGGGCCCCGGCGGGGCGACCACCGGTGGGACGACCACCGGCGCTCACGCCACGGCAGACACTCCGGATCTGCTCGACCGGGCCGGCTGGGCGATTCCCGCCCTGGCCCTGGGACTGCTCCTCGGCTCCGAAGGCGCCGCGCTGCGCCGACGCCGCGCGACGGCCCGACACGAGCCGGCGCCACCACGGGAACCCCGCCAGGAGCTGCTGGACCAGGAAGGGGAACTGTCCTGGCGTGCTCACCCGGTCCCGCGATCACGGTCAGGTCGAAGTCGTGCTGCCTGGGCGAGGGTTGACCGCGTGACGGTTCGTCAACGGTAGGGCTGCCCGTCGTCCCTGGAGACGGCGGCGCCCCCGGCCGTTCGCCAGGATCGGCTGCGTCGCGTCAGGGTCCAGCCCTCCGGCGCCCGCCGCGCGGCGCTGATCCATGCGGCGAGTTCGGGCAGGGCGTTCTCCCGCAGAACGCGGCGGGCCGCAGCCCGTTCGGTGGACGGAAGCGGCATGACCCGGATGCGGATGCTGTTCCACAGAGCGGGGTGGATGCCGCTGCCGTAGTTGGACGAGATCGGCGGGGTCCATTCGACGTGCAGGAGAGTTCCGTCGCTGCGCGCCTGGTCTCCGAAGCCCACGTCGGCGGCGTCGGCGACCTGTTCGCCGAGGGCGGCGCGGATGTCGGATGCGGTGAGCGGCCACGACATGTCGCGCGGCAGTCTGCGGTTACGGGCTGGCACGGGTCTCAGGATGCCAGGCGTCCCGGCGGAAGCGCCTGCCCGATTTTTCCGATGCTCGTGTCTCGGCCTCCGCCGCAAAGGGCGATCCACCACCTACAGTAGGCATCTACTGACGGAGTGTCACCTTACGCATCGCCGTGCCGGTCGGGGAAGCGGCATTCCCCCGCCCCCTCCCGCCCCCGCCCCTCGCACACCGCGGACGAAGGGTCCGCTCCCCGGCGCCGAGCGGAACAGCCCCCTGTCCTTCTCCCCTCGTCGGAGTCGCCATGGCCCCGCCCACACGCTCGCCGCGACCCTCTCGCCCGCGCTTCTACCGGGTGTCGATCCTGCCGATCATGCTGCTCCTCGCGGGCCTGATCCTGGCGGCGGTGTCCGTGGGTTCGTGGCTGCAGTACACCGAGCGGCAGGCGAACGACACGGTGCACACGGTCGGATCCCGGGCAGCCGACCGGGTGGACGTGGAGGCCACCGTCCAGAGCGTCGACGCCGCGGCCAGGGAGCTCGTGCTGCGCATCCGGGTCATACCGCGCGGCGCTCTCGGCGAGGACGCCGGGACCGCGCCGGTCGCCGATCTGAGCCTCCAGACCTCCGTGGCGACCCTCGGCGACCTGACGTACCCGGCGCACGAGCGGCTCGCGCCCAAGGACGTGCAGGTGGCGCTCACCGGCGGATCGATCAGCGACTACCCCTTCGACGCCTACGAGACCCACATCGAGTTCTGGGCGCTGATGAACGGCGACCCGGTGCCGGCGCGGATGCTCTTCTCCAACGCCGCCACGCTCTTCTCCGTCTCCACGACGCCCCCGGCGTCCGGCCACGCGGCCGTCGTGGCGCTGAGGCTGTCCCGATCGGGCAGTCTGCTCGTCTTCGCGGTGTTCATGATGGTCGTGATGTGGGCGCTGGCGGGGTCCGTGCTGCTCGGCTCCTGGTTCCTGACGACCCGGGGCGAGGGTCTGGTCTGGCCTGCCCTGGCCTGGATGGCCGCCACGCTGTTCGCTCTCGCGGCGTTCCGCAACACCGCCCCCGGCACCCCTCCGATCGGCTGCGTGCTGGACTGGTTCGCCTTCTTGTGGGCCGAGACCGTCATCGCTCTGTGCCTGATCATCGTGGTCACGACCGGCGTGCGCTCCGCGCTGCGAGCCGCCCTCCGCCCGAAGGACTCCCCCGTGACGTAGCCGCCGGCCCTCGTCGACCGCGGCGGCGGCCGTGAGGAAACACGGACCGGTACCCGCCAGGATGATGCAGAAACCAGGTGAATCCACCGCGTGTTCTTCGATATGCCGGGCAACCGGACCAACGGAGGTTGATAACTATGGTTCCCCTGCTTCTCGTTCTTCTGCTGGCTCTGGTCCTCTTCGGCGCGGGATTCGCGCTCAAGGCACTGTGGTGGATCGCCGTCATCGTGCTGGCGGTCTGGCTGCTCGGCTTCGTCATGCGCAGCGCCGACACCGGCGGCCGCAGGGGTCGCTGGTACCGCTGGTAGCCGTCGCCGGCCGCTTCGTGGGCCCCGGGGTTCTCCTCCCGGGGCCCACGGTCATGTCCCGCCGAGCAGAGCGCCTTCGACGCCGGGAGGCCCGGTCGTCCAGGGCGGCGGCTGCGCACAAGGCGACTCAGTGACTCAGCAACAACAAAGCAACACAGCAACTCACCGGGATCACACTTCGTAACGGCCCGCGATCGTTACGGCACGCTCACGCAGGGATGCGCGCAGCCAGTGCGGGGCCAGGGCCTCGGCGTCCGTCGCGAGCTGCCACAGTGCCCACTCGGCGTGCCGCGCATCCTGGAAGGTCGCCTCCAGCCTCAACCATCCTTCGGCGTCCGGCACTTCGGCGAGGACAGCCAACGCGGTGCCCACCAGGTCCTTCCGCCGCGTCGGGTTCACCCGTACCAGCACGGTGACCTGGTCGCCGCCGGAGCGAAACCGTGTGCTGCGTTCCTGCCAGACGCGGTCGAGGTCGACGCGGTCGGAGCGTTGTGCCGGTTCGGCGAGTTCCTCCGCGGCCGTGATCCGGGACAGCCGGTAGGTGCGCTCCGTGCCGGATCGTGTGGCCAGCAGGTAGCCCTGGTCGCGTACGGTGACCAGGCCGATCGGGTCCACCGTGCGCCACTTCGGGCTCTGGTCGACGGCCGCGTAGCGGATGCGCAGCTTGTGTCCGGCGAACACCGCGCGCCGGACCTCGGTGACCACGGCGTCGGGCACCTCCTCGGCGGCCAGCCGGCGCGCGAGGAGGTCGGTCTCCGGATCGATGAGCACGCGCTGCGCCGCTCCGGCCGCGATGGCTCGATGGCCTTCGGGCAACGCGTCCACCACCTTGCGCATGGCCGACGCGAGCGCCGAACCGAGGCCGAACGCCTGCGCGCCGGGGCGAGACCCGGCGACCAACAGGGCGAGCGCCTCATCGTGGTTGAGTCCGGTGAGTTCGGTGTGAAAACCGGGCAACAGCGTGAAACCGCCGTGCCGACCGCGCTCGGCGTACACCGGGACGCCGGCCGCCGACAGCGCCTCGATGTCGCGCAGGACGGTGCGGGTGGACACCTCCAGCTCTCGGGCCAGCGTGGTCGCGGACAGTCGACCGTGCTGCCGGAGGAGCAGTACCAGCGATACCAACCGGTCGGCGCGCATCCGAAAACGCTACAGGAATACGTGACACACGATGTCGTGTATGCGTTGCGAGGCTTACCGGCATGACACAGACCCATCGCCCCCAAGAAGCGATCCGCACAGCCCCCGCCCTGCTCAGTCCGGAAGGCCTGCACGACCCGCTCCCGTTCGGGTACAGCCACACCGTCGCCGTCCCGGCCGGGACCGAGTGGGTGCTGGTGTCGGGTCAGTACGGGTCGGGCCAGGACGGCGCGGTCGTCTCCGCCGACTTCACGGAACAGGTCCGGCGCACGTTCCACAACATCGGCGTGGCTCTCGCCGCCCACGGGCTCGACCTCGGCCATGTCGTCCAGCTCAGGACTTATGTGGTGAACCATGACGTGAGCAAGCTGGGACC
Source organism: Streptomyces sp. NPDC001027 (assembly GCF_040299045.1). Classification (NCBI taxonomy): domain Bacteria; kingdom Bacillati; phylum Actinomycetota; class Actinomycetes; order Kitasatosporales; family Streptomycetaceae; genus Streptomyces; species Streptomyces sp. NPDC001027. The sequence goes on along the minus strand of NZ_JBEPBI010000297.1, from coordinate 297 downwards.
GATCGCCGCAGCCGTACAGGCGGGTTGGGGTACGAAGCCACCCGTGCAGACCCTCATCGGTGTCGCGAGTCTCGCCGCTCCCGACGTCCTGTTCGAAGTGGAGGCGGTCGCCGTCCGAGCCTGACCCGAGGGCGGTCGTGCCGGGGCCGACCCGACCCGCCGCACAGCCGTGAGCCGCCCGGCCTGGACAGGCCGGGCGGCAAGGCCCTTCCGTGCTCGCGGGGTTGAGTGCGGCGGGGCCGTCCCGACGCCTGCGTCCCTGCGCTCGGTGAGCGGCCCCGCTCCGGCGCCCGACAG